>NZ_JBEGDB010000320.1:0-8712 GCF_043638955.1 Bradyrhizobium sp. 31Argb
CCGCCTACAGCAAAATCCCGCGCCAAATCCCTTCAGCCTCCACTTGGCAACCTAGTTCCCGATTCTTGCTCAGTCTCTGCGCTCCACCCGGGCTACGACATCTCGGGAGACCTACCCTCCGTAATCTTCCTTAGGGAAGGACTCCGAATTTTCAGGCGCGGTGCAAGCAGGCACTCTGGTTCCATCAGATGATTTGAAGGAGCCCGCCATGCACACCGACGCTTCCCGCCCCGTCCTCCGCCAGGCCGCGAGCACGCCGCACCGTCTCGGAAGCCCGGCCATGCAGGGTCCGCTTGCGCTGATGGGCACGCCCTTTCAATACGCACGCAATGTCGAGATCTACGGCGAAGGTGACGAGGCCGAATATCTCTACCAGGTGGTGTCCGGTACTGTCCGCACCTACAAGATGCTGGAGGACGGCCGGCGCCAGATCGGTGGGTTTTATCTGCCGGGCGACATCTTCGGCTTTGAGGCGGGCGAAACGCACTCGTCTTCCGCCGAGGCTGTGAACGGGGCGCAGGTCCTGATCGTCAAGCGCAGCGCGGTGATGCTGCGTGCCGAGCGCGAGAAGGATCTCGCGCAGCAGCTTTGGGATGCCACCACGCGTGAACTGCAGCGCTTCCGCAATCACATGCTGCTCCTGATCAAGACCGCCGAGGAGCGGGTCGCGGGATTCCTGCTCGATATCGCCCGCCGCACCGCCAGCACGACATCGATCGAACTTGCGATGTCGCGCCAGGACATTGCCGATTACCTCGGCCTCACCATCGAGACCGTGTCACGCACCTTCACCCAGTTGGAGCAGTCCGGCGCCATCGCGCTGGCGACCTCGCGCCGGATCGAATTGCGGAACCGCGCCGCGCTGAACCGCCTGAACGCCTGAACGCCTGACCAGGATAGAATTGACCGAGATGTGCCATGAACCATTCATTGATCAGCGCGGATCGTGGCACCCATCGCAAGATCATTGCGCTTGGTGTTGCCGCCGCGGTCGCGATCATGCTGCTGGCGGTTCACGGCCGAAGCAGCGACCAAACTGAAGCTTCGCGCCGGCAGCCCACCGTTCAGCATATTGCCGTGTCCAATGCGACGCGCCCACTCACCGTGGCCGAGTTGAGATAACGCGACTTCCCGCTGAAGGCTTTCGTCTCACGCCCTGATCCTGGGCCTTGGCTGCGCAACATCGTCACCACCCGCCTGGAGCCAGCGGATGATCCGGTGCCACGAACGGCCCAAGCTCTCGCGCCCCATGAAAAGACCGAGGTGATCGCACGGCTCGGAGGCCTGTTCCAGCCAATGCGGCGGCGTGCCGAGCAGGCGCGCCGTGGCGAGTGCCTGCTCGAGCGGCACGACAATGTCCTTCTCTGCTGCCAGCAGAAAGACCGGAACCGTCACCTCGGCGAGATCGATCTGGCGACCGAGCGCGACGAAGCGTCCCTCGGCGATCCGGTTCTCGCGGAAGATCCAGTTGGTCGCCTCGAGATAAAAGGTTCCCGGCAAATCCAGCAGCTTGCGATCCCAGCGCTCGAAGCGCGCCAGCAGGGCCGCGCCCTGCTCCGATCCATCGCCGACATCCCGCTGCAAGGTCGCTTCGACGTCATGGAGGGTAAGCGGCATGCTCCAGAAGCGAAGCGTATGCTTGCCGCTTATGATGCCCTCTCCCTGGTGCACCAGCTCGTCGAACGCTTGCTTTGGCATACTTGCCACCATCCGCGACAGATCTGAGGGCACGGAGACGTCGACCGGCGCACCGGCGAGCACGAGCCGTCGCACCTTGTGTGGAAAACGGGCGGCATAGACCAGCGACAGCCACCCGCCCTGGCACAAGCCGATGAGATCGACCGGTGCGCCGATGTCATCGACCGCCACGTTGAGATCGGCGAGATAGCTGTCGATCGACAAATAGCGCATCTCTGATGTCGCCGAGCACCAGTCGGTGACATAGATGCGATCCATGCCGCCCTGCAGCAGCGCCTGCACCAGGCTATGGCCAGGTGCGAAATCGGCGACCAAGGCCTCGTGCAGCGAAAATGGAGCGCAGATCAGAAGCGGCTGGCCCGTCGCCTTGCGCGAAAAATCCCGCAGCCGCATCGAGGCGAGCTGCAGCGCGATCACGTTCGGCGTGGTCCAGGACAGCGGCGGTTCGCTCTCCGGCTCGGACGGCGTGGGCTCGCGATCAGCGAACCAATGCAGATAGGCCTCCAGCGCCAATCGCGTGGCCGCCATTGGCCATAGCAGCGTCTGCACCGCCCAATCAGTGTCGGCGCTCGGCTTCTCTTCCGGTGGTCTGTTCTTCTCGCCCAAGCTCACTCCCCCTTTTGCTCGCCGGCGCCATGGTCGGACAGGCATCGGCGAAAGGTTTGACCTCGATCAAGCACCAACGAAACGCAGGACTGCTATATTAGCTCCATTTCGGCGAGGAATGCACTCGCGCAAGGAATTGCGGCGCCGGCCCATGCGGGCGACATCAGGCAAGAGGAGATCGCACACCGGACCGCCTCGGCGGCGGTGAAGCGATCCTATGCGAAGGTCGGTGATCACTGGATCCAGAGACCCGGAATCTAGAACTCCAAGAGTTTTGTTCGAACTGCTCCAGCGCGAAACCAACGACTGGCACGTGATCCGGTTTCGCGCACCACCGCAGATTTCCAAGCAGCAGGCGATGACCTCGGAGGTAATCGATTAGCTCACGCCAACATCCGATAGTTCGCAGCAGCCGATCCATTCGGCGATACGCGAAGGAGAGCAAGATGACCGACCACAAGACCATCGCAAGCCGCTATATCGAACTGTGGAACGAGCGCACGCCGAGCCGGCGCCGCGAGATGCTGGCCGAGAACTGGACCGCCGACGCACGCTATGTCGATCCGCTGATGAGCGGCGACGGCCACGAAGGCGTCGATGCGCTGATATCAGGCGTCCAGGAAAAATTTCCGGCGTTCAAGTTCAAACTGATCGGCGAACCCAACGGTTTCGGCGACCATCTCCGCTTTTCCTGGGGCCTCGGTCCCGATGGCACCGACAGCCCGATCAAGGGCACGGACTTCGCGGTGCTGAAGGACGGCCGCATCAAGAGCATCACCGGCTTCCTCGACCAGGTGCCGCAGGGCGCGTGATACGACGCGGTGCATGGCGGTGTTGCCGACGCAACATCCGTCAGCCTCGCTGCCATGCACTGCCGTGATGAGAGAAGAGAGCGGAGCAAGTTTGCGTTACCGCTCGCGCGCTTGTGACGGCGATCTCGCTGTCGTGAGACGTAACACCTCGCTCCCTACCCCGAAACGGCCTTACCATCGGCCAGGCGCTGCGATGGAGCGGTCTTGCGTCCTGCAAGGTCCGCTTCCGCAGCGTCGACGTGATATTTTGGCGAAAGACAATTTCGATGGAGACATATCATGGAAGTTGATAATGACCGCCTGAACTCTTTCATGGGCAAGATGATTGGTGACATCGGCGCCGCGATGAACGCGTCGCTGATGCTGATCGGCGACAGGCTCGGCCTCTACAAGGCGTTGGCCGAGAAGGGACCGATGAACTCCGCAGAGCTGGCGAAAGCGACAGGCACCGCGGAGCGCTATGTGCGCGAGTGGTTGTCGGCGCAAGCGGCCTCCGGCTACGTCGAATATGACACCAAATCCGGAAAGTTCTCGATGCTGCCGGAGCAGGCCATGGCGCTGGCGGACGACGAGAGCCCGGTTTTCCTGGGCGCGGTCGGCAACCTCGTGGCGGCGACATTCCTCGACGAGCCGAAGATCTCCGATGCGTTCAAGACCGGCAAGGGCGTCGGCTGGAACAAGCGCAGCGAATGCCTGTTCTGCGGAACGGCGCGCTTCTTCCGCACCGGCTACAAGCATCATCTGGTGCAGGAATGGCTGCCGGCGCTGGAGGGCGTCGTCGACAAGCTGAAGCGGGGCGCGAAGGTCGCCGATGTCGGTTGCGGACACGGCATATCGACCCGGCTGATGGCGGAGGCGTTCCCGAAATCCAAATTCTTCGGGTTCGACTATCACGAGGGCTCGATCCAGGCCGCGCGCGAGCTGACGCGGGATGCGGGACTGTCCGATCGCATGACGTTCGAGACCCACACCGCGAAGACTTTTCCGGCAAACGGCTACGATCTCGTGTGCTTCTTCGACTGCCTGCACGACATGGGCGACCCGGTCGGCGCGCTCAAGCATACCCGCAGCACCATGGCCAAGGACGGCACCTGCATGCTGGTCGAGCCCTTCGCCAACGACCGGCTGGAGGACAACCTCAACCCGATCGGGCGGGTCTACTATGCGGCTTCGACCATGGTCTGCACGCCGGCCTCCCTGGACCAGGAGGTCGGGCTCGCCTTGGCGCGCAGGCCGGCGAGGCCAGGCTTCGCGAGATTGCCCGCGAGGCCGGCTTCACCCGGTTCCGGCGCGCCACCGAAACGCCGTTCAACCTGATCCTGGAAGCACGGCCATAACACCCCCGGCACTGAGCGCCGCCGCGCGAAGATTCTTCGCGTGGCGGCGGGTGGACTTGACGCGGACGAGTGCTTGCGGGACTTGCTAGAGCATTTTCGGTTCTGATTGAATCAGAACCGAAGCTCTAGATTCTTGTTTTGACGCGTTTTCTTCACGCGAACCGGTGTCCACTTCGCTCGAAAACGCTATAGCAAATCGAGCGGGCGCTTGCATGCGCGACCGCTGATCCGAGGACATCCGCCATGAGCACCTCCACGCCAAGCTCCAGTGTTGCCAACGAAGCCATCGATCTCCTGACGAAGCTGGGGGCTCTGCCGGCCTTCGTCGCCGACGGCAGTCTGATCGCCCGCTCGCCGATCGACGGCAAGGTCATCGGGCGTCTCAAGCCCGGAAGCGACGACGACACGCGCGCAGCGATTGCTCGCGCGCGGACTGCGTTCCTGACATGGCGAACCGTCCCCGCCCCGCGCCGGGGCGAACTGGTCCGCCTGCTCGGCGAGGAATTGCGCAGCTCGAAAGAACTGCTCGGGCGGCTGGTGACGATCGAGGCTGGCAAGATTCTCTCCGAAGGGCTCGGAGAGGTGCAGGAGATGATCGACATCTGCGACTTCGCCGTCGGCCTGTCGCGCCAGCTTTATGGATTGACGATCGCATCCGAACGCCCCGGTCATCGGATGATGGAGACCTGGCATCCGGCCGGCGTGTGCGGCATCATCACGGCGTTCAACTTTCCGGTTGCCGTGTGGTGCTGGAATGCAGCGCTTGCGCTGGTGTGCGGCAACGCCGTGGTGTGGAAGCCTTCGGAGAAAACGCCGCTGACTGCGTGCGCGGTGCAGGCGATCGTCGAACGCGCGCTTGCACGTTTCGGTGACGCGCCGCAGGGTCTGGCCGAACTCGTGCAGGGCGACCGCACGGTCGGCGAAGTCCTGGTCGATCACCCCGACGTTGCCATCCTGTCGGCCACCGGATCGACGCCGATGGGCAAGCAGGTGGGCCTGCGCGTCGCCGCGCGCTTTGGCCGCGCCATTCTCGAGCTCGGCGGCAACAACGCCGCGATCGTCACGCCGTCCGCCGATCAGGATCTTGCCTTGCGCAGCATCGCGTTTTCCGCGATGGGTACCGCCGGACAGCGCTGCACCTCGCTGCGCCGCCTGTTCGTGCACGAAGATATCGCCGATGATTTCGTCTCGAGGCTCAGCCGCGTCTATCGTTCCGTGACGATCGGCGACCCGCGCGAGCCGCTCACTTTGGTCGGCCCGCTGATCGATGCGGCTGCCTTCGAGGCGATGGGCCGCGCGCTGGAGGAAGCAACCTCGCTCGGCGGCAAGGTGCATGGCGGGACCCGCATGGTTCATCAATCGCCCAGCGCCTATTACGTCGCCCCCGCTTTGGTCGAGATGCCGTCCCAAACCGGGCCGGTGGTGCGCGAGACGTTCGCGCCGATCCTGTACGTGATGCGCTACCGCGATCTCGCCGAGGCGATCGCGAGCCACAATGCAGTGCCCCAGGGGCTCGCATCATCGATCTTCACGACCGACATCCGCGAGGCCGAGACCTTCATCTCCGCGGTCGGCTCGGATTGCGGCATCGCCAACGTCAATATCGGCCCATCAGGCGCCGAAATCGGCGGCGCGTTCGGCGGCGAAAAGGAAACCGGCGGCGGCCGCGAATCCGGATCCGACGCGTGGCGCGGCTACATGAGACGGGCCACCAACACCATCAACTATTCGCGCGAACTGCCGTTGGCGCAGGGCGTCAAATTCGACGTCGGGTGACGCAAAGGGTTGGAGCGGGCGAAGGGAATCGAACCCTCGTATGCAGCTTGGGAAGCTGCCGTTCTACCATTGAACTACGCCCGCGGATCGCGCTGCCGCTCCTGATTAGCCGAGACCGGGGCTTTCGCCAAGTCGCCTCTCGCGTTCTCCTTAACGGAAAACGGCAGGATTCCAATTTCGACAGCAATCGCCGGACCTTGTTCGATGTGCTGTTGCCCGTTGCGCCGCCGCGGGCGCATCGCTAAGTCTTGACGCATGATCCGAACGCCGCTGTTGCAGCGTGAGCGCATTGCCGTGAACGAGTTCCGCTGCACCGCGGTGCCCGGCGAGAAACCGTTTGCCGAACAATATGATGCGCATTCGATTTCCTACGTCCGCAAGGGCAGCTTCGGCTGCCATTGCCGCGGCCGTTTCCATGAGCTGGTGACCGGCGCGATCCTGGTCGGCCATCCCGGCGACGAATATACCTGCACCCATGACCATGTCGGCGGCGACGAATGCCTGTCGTTCTACCTGCATCCGGAGCTGGTGCAGGCGATCGGCGACAGCCGCGCGGTCTGGCAGATCGGATCGGTGCCGCCGCTGCCGGAATTGATGGTGCTGGGCGAGCTTGCGCAAACGGCAGCAGATGGCAACAGCGACATCGGCCTCGACGAGGCCGGCCATCTCCTGGCCAGCCGCTTCATCGAGATGGTCTCGGGACGCGCGGCGAGGCCGGTGACGGCCGCCTTACGCGACCGCCGCCGTGCGGTCGAGGCGGCGCTGTGGATCGATGCACACTCACAGCGGGATATCGGGCTGGATGATGCGGCAGATCAGGCCGGCATCAGCACGTTCCATTTCCTCAGGCTGTTCTCGGAAGTCCTCGGCGTGACGCCGCATCAATATCTCGTGCGCTCGCGGCTGCGCCACGCGGCGCGGCGACTGGCCGACGACGACAGCCCGATCACCGAGATCGCCTACGACGTCGGTTTCGGCGATCTCTCCAATTTCGTGCGCACGTTCCACCGCGCCGCCGGCGTCTCACCGCATGCGTTCCGAAAAGCGTCGCGCGGCGACCGCAAGATTTTCCAAGAACGGCTGGCGCTGCACTAGCTAACCTCCTCCAGTCCCGCGCGTCGTCAGGCGCGCTTAAAGCACTGGAGAACAATCATGTATGACCATATCGGCCTGCGCGTCGGCGATCTCGACGCCAGCGTGCGTTTCTACACCGCAGCGCTCGCCCCGCTCGGCTATGTCCTGTGCTCGCGCGATGACAGTGGCGCCGGCTTCGGCCCGAAGGGCGAGCCGGCGCTGTGGCTGCATCTGCACAAGGGCCAGAGCAATGGCGGCGCCCATGTCGCATTCCGCGCGCCGGACCACGACGCGATCAAGACATTCCACAGCGAAGGATTGAAAGCCGGTGGCCGCGACAACGGCGCAGCCGGCCATCGCAAGGATTACAGCCCGACCTATTACGCGGCGTTTCTGATCGACCCCGACGGCAACAATGTCGAGGCGGTGTGTACGTGAGACGCCATCTTCATCATTGCGAGGCCGTAGGGTGGGCAAAGCGGAGCGTGCCCACCATTGCGAGCAGAGAGCTTGATGGTGGGCACGCTTCGCTTTGCCCACCCTACGCGACTGCCGTCATTCAAAGGCTTTCAAGAAGGACTCACCCCATGGCTTCCATCCACAAGGAATTCATCATCGACGCGCATCCTGATCAGGTCTGGGATGCCTTACGCGATTTCGGCGCGCTGCATACGCGCCTGGTACCGGGCTTCGTGCTCGACACCAAGCTCGACGGCGACGCGCGTATCGTCACCTTCTCCAACGGCACGGTGGCGCGTGAATTGCTGGTCGATTGCGACGACGCACGGCGGCGGCTGGTCTATGCCGTCGTCAGCGAGCGGCTGAAGCAGCACAGCGCATCCATCCAGGTGTTCGCCGACGGCGACTGCCGCAGCCGCGTGACGTGGATCGCCGATGTGCTGCCGAGCGAGATCGCGCCCTACATCTCCTCCCAGATGGATCTTGGCGTCGGCGCAATGCAGAACAAGCTCGGGCGGGAAGCGGCGTGATGAACCCGTTCCTCGAAGCGCTCGGCGCGGACGGTGCTGCAGCCGACCGCGCCGGCAAAATGGATCTCTATGGCCGCTTCGTCGGCTCCTGGGATCTCGATGTCACCCACATTGCCGAGGACGGCACCAGGCGAGAGCGAAAGGGCGAATGGCACTTCGGCTGGGCGCTCGAAGGCCGCGCGATCCAGGATGTCTGGATCGTGCCGCCGCGCGGCGAGTTGCGCGAGGCCGATGCCACCGCCAACGCCAATTCCTACGGCACCACGCTCAGGGTCTACGATGGAGAGCTCGACGCCTGGCTGATACAGTGGACCGATCCGGTCACGCGCACCTTCCTGCAGATGATCGTGAGCGTCATCCGGCGACCACGCACTGAGGGCTGATCTGGTCGGCTAGGAAGATCTCGTGGATTGTTTCGTC
>NZ_JBEGDB010000321.1:0-8683 GCF_043638955.1 Bradyrhizobium sp. 31Argb
TCAGCCACAAAATGCTCCAGGCCAGATGGAACAACGACTTCCTTCTCCGCGCCCTCGCCCATATGCGATAGCCCTACGGTCGACACGGGGACGACATCACCGACCTGCAGCGTCGCCACCTGGTTGTTGATCACCACCAGCGACGGATTGGAGAGCACCTTGACGCTGGTGACCGCATGCAGCGCATCGAGGATCAGGCTGGGCTGGGTTTCCGACCCGATCAGGAAGTTGAAGCCGGGGAAGGCCCGATTGATGAAAGCGTTGGTGACCGATCCGGCGACGGTGGCCGCGCCGGTCGTCGGGTCGGTAATTGTCGTCGGCGCCGCGGTGGCCTGGGTGTTGAGAACGGAGCCCGTGTTCGGCTTCAACCCGACATTCCGGCTCGTCAGGTAGGCTTGCACGCCATAAGACAACGTATTGTTCAGCGTGACCTCGGCAATCGTCGCATCGATCGCGACCTGCAACTGCGGTTGGTCGATCTGTACCAGCGTGGATTCGATGATCCGGTAGTTCGCCTGGTCGGCGTAGATCAGCAGCGTATTGTTGACGGTGTCGGGCGTGATCCGCACGTCCTGCATCATGGGCTGGCCGTTTCCGGAACCGCGGCCGCTGTCGAGCGGAGCGCCACCGCCGTTTTGATTGGGACTGGCAGGCTGCGCGCCGAGGCCCCCGTTGCCACCGAGGCCCGGCGTGCCATTCATGCTCAGATTGCCGCGCGAGGCAAAGCCGCCATTTGTGTTTGATCCCAAGTTGCCGTTGAGCGAGAGCCGATCCCCGGCGCTCGAAGTTGCCGCGATTCCGGAACCCGGCGCGATCTGGCTGTCGGCGCTCTCGGCCACGCTCGACGACGATCCGCCGAGGAACATATCCGTCAACACCCGCGCGATCTGGCGGGCATCGCCGAACTTGACGCGATAAACGTGGACAGTGGTCCGCGCGGTATCGTTTCGATCAAGCCGCTTGATCCAGGTCGCCGCCGTGCGAAGCATGTCCGGCTTCT
This sequence comes from Bradyrhizobium sp. 31Argb, assembly GCF_043638955.1. Taxonomy (NCBI): domain Bacteria; kingdom Pseudomonadati; phylum Pseudomonadota; class Alphaproteobacteria; order Hyphomicrobiales; family Nitrobacteraceae; genus Bradyrhizobium; species Bradyrhizobium sp. 31Argb. The sequence goes on from NZ_JBEGDB010000321.1 coordinate 1,001, forward strand.
TGGTCACCACCAGCACCGCGTTGAGGCGGGCAATCGGCAGGAACTTGATGATGTTCTGACTGAGGCCGTTCTCGCCGGAATCGACGATCTTCTCCATCTCGGCGATGATCGGCGCCGGCGAGCCGCTCGAGATCGGGAATATGCCGACGGATTGGCCGCGCATCCAGTCAACGTCGAAGCTCAGCACCGTATCGACCGCGGTGCGGCGCTCGGCGCCGGTTCCTTGAATCAGGATGAGATTTCGTGTCGTATCCGCGCGCACGGCGCCGGCTTTGGTGGCGAAGCTGTCCATCAGCTTGAGCAGGGTTTGCGCCGACACATATTGTAAGGGCACGACCGAGACGCCGAACCCGGGTTCGGGATTGCCGCTTGCCGTATCGACCCGGCCGCCGCCGACCGCGTCGCCGAGTGGCGTAAGCCGGTAGCCGGTCGTATCGCGAAGCAGCACGACGCCGCTCAATCTCAAGGCATTTTCCAGCACGAACACGATGTCCGACTTCGGCACTGGACGGACCGACACCAGGCTCACCGTGCCCTGCACCCGCGGGTCGATGGTGTAGCCGACATGCAGTATGTCGCCGAGCACGACCTTGGCGACGGTCGCAACCGGCGTGTTCTCGAAGTTCAGATCGAAGCCGTTGCCGTTCGCTGTCGGCTGCAGCCGCTCGTCCGACACCGCCGTGACTTCGGCTCCCTCATACATCGCCGCGCGAACACTGCCATTCTGAGCGCCAGCGGCGCCCAAGGCGTTCACGGGTTGCGATTGCCGTGGCAACAGATCAAGCGAGCGTACCTTGTCGGAGATGTCGACTTGAGCCGCATCCACGCCTCCGCCAACCGTTGCGGAATTGCAGGACGCCAACAGCCCCAGCGACAGCAATGCAAAAGCGGCGGCAATGCCGCCGCGAATCCGTTGGTAGCGGCCCAGCTTGCCTACGCGCACCATAACTTCTTGCCAGTTCCGACTGGAGGATGTTCGACAATCCGCCCCTGTCCCCTCGAATTATTAGCGAGCGAACATGACAGAAATAAATTGGTTGCGTGATTGTTGCCCTGGCTACCATTCTGCGATGGACGCCGAAGCATGAAAATGAGGCAGCAATTCAAATCGGGGAGGGCAGTCTCAAAATTTTCTTTAGCGATGAGCAAACGCCGCATTCGTATGCCTGTCATACTTCGGATCGATAACAACACGCCTGACGTCCGCGCTGCTCCAAACCAATGTGACGGATAAGACGAAATGGCCAGCGATCGGTCCTCGCAGTTCGTCGACTACCTCCGTCAGAACAAGCATTTGACGCCGGTTGATGGTGAGACGGATCCGGCGGGACAGAGCGGCTCCGATCGCCGTCACCACAAGGTTTGGGAGATCACCAATCTCTCGCCCGCCGAGTTTGCCGACGAGGCCGCCCGCTTTTTCGAGCTCGGACGCATGACCCTGCAGGAGATGATGTCGGCGGCGCCGCTGGCAGCGTCGTTCTCGCAGCGCTTCCTGCGCGAGACCATGGTTTATCCGTGCACCACCTCCGATGGAACGATGACGCTCGTGGTCGTCGATCCGACCGATCAGGCGACGCAACGCGCGGCGCAGATCGTGCTCGGCACTGCCGTCATGATCAAGATCGCAACCTCGGAGGACGTTGCGGTCGTCCTGGATCAACGGCTGAACGTCGATGACATGGACGCGGCCGGACCGGCGGCAACGCTGCCGCGCGAGGACGACATCGAGAGCTTGCGCGATCTTGCGAGCGGCGCGCCGGTGGTTCGCGCGGTCAATGATCTGCTTGAAAAGGCCGTTGAACTTCGCGCCAGTGATATCCACATCGAGCCGTTCGCTTCCAGCCTCGTGGTCCGCCTGCGCATCGACGGCCTGCTTCGGTCGGTGGCGGCGCTATCCGGCGTGCTGCCGCAAGCCGTCATCTCCCGCATCAAGATCATCGCCAATCTCAACATCGCCGAGCGCAGGCTGCCTCAGGATGGTGCGGCGCGGTTGCGGGCAGGGCGCGCCGACATCGATATTCGCGTCGCGATCATGCCGACGCAGCACGGCGAATCGGCCGTCATTCGCATCCTGCCGAAGGATCGCGGATTGTTGGTCGTGGAAAAATTGGGATTCTCCGCATCCGACGAAAGTAAGCTGCGGCGGCTCCTCGCATTGCCGCACGGCATGATCGTCATCACCGGTCCGACCGGCAGCGGCAAGACGACGACACTTGCGACGATCCTCTCGATCCTCAATGAGCCGACGCGCAAGATCCTGACGATTGAAGATCCGGTGGAATACGAAATTCCCGGCGTCAATCAATCCCAGATCAAGCCCGTGATCGGCCTGACCTTTGCTACCGCACTGCGCTCGTTCGTGCGCCAGGACCCGGACGTGATCATGGTCGGCGAAATCAGAGATTCCGAGACCGCACATGTCGCGATCCATGCCGCTCTCACCGGCCATCTGGTGCTGACGACGCTGCATACCGAGACGGCGGCCGCGGCGGTGCCGCGCCTGCTCGACCTCGGCGTCGAGGGCTATCTGCTCCGCTCGGTGCTGCGCGGCGTGATCGGACAGCGTCTTGTCCGGCAGCTATGTGAACGCTGCAAATCAGGACGGACGCTTGGGCCCGCCGATTTTGCCGAGGATCCGCGGCTTGTCGCATTCGAGTTCCGCGCCGGTGAAACGATCCAGGAGCCTTGCGGGTGCGAACGTTGCGGCGGCACCGGCTATCGCGGCCGGCTTGGTGTTTTCGAGCTGCTCGAAGTCTCCAACGAACTGCGCGAACTAATCGGGGAGAAGACCGACGGACTGAAGATCGATGCGATGGCGATCCGTGCGGGGATGACGACAATGCTCGACGACGGCATCGCCAAGTGCCGCGCCGGGCTGACGTCGCCTGCCGAAATTCTCCGCGTCACGACCATGCGGTGACCACGTGCCGAATTTCCGCTACCGCGCCCTGACCCAGAACGGCGAGATCGTGAACGGCACGATCAGCGCGCCGACGGCCGCCGAGGTCGCGCGCCGGATCGAATATCTGCGGCTGCTGCCGATCGAAACCATCGAAGACAAGCGGGCGTCCCACAGTTCGGGAGGTCACGGCCTGTTTGGCCGGCCGAGCGCCGCCGAGATCACCACGTTCACACGCGACCTCGCGCTGCTGCTCAAGGCCGGCGCGCGCCTCGACGATGCCCTCGAACTGCTGTCCGGCGATGCCGATGTGGGACGGATGCGCCCCGTGGTGGCGAAGATCCGGGCGGCTCTGCTTGCCGGCGAGAGTTTCGCCGATGCGGTAGCCGATCATCCGAACCTGTTTCCACCGATGTATGGTGCGTTGGTGCGCGTCGGCGAAGTCTCCGGCACGCTCGATTCCGTGCTGGAAATGCTGGGCGCGGAGCGCGCGCGTTCCGAACAGATGCGGCGGAAGCTCACTGACGCCATGCAATATCCCGCCTTCGTACTGGTTGCGGCGTCGGGCGTGATGCTGTTCTTTCTTCTGTTCGTGCTGCCGCAATTCTCGACCGTGCTCGGCGATTTCGGCGCGAAGTCCGATACGGCGCTCGCCTCCTTCATCCAGTTGTCCGATTTCCTGCGCGCCAATGCGACGGCAGCCATGTTGATCGCGGCTGTGGTCATCGCGATCGTCTGGTGGCTGTTTCGCCAGGCAAGCGTGCGCGCGGCAATGGTGAACGGGTTGTCGCAGCTCCCCCTTATCGGCAATATCTTTCAGTTCTATCGCGCCAGCCTGTTCTGCCGCAATCTTGGTGTCCTGCTCGGCAGCGGCGTCAATCTCACGGCCACCTTGCGTATCCTGGTCGACATCATGGCGGTGACAGGAAGCGAAGCGAGCTGGACGGCCGCCGCCGATCGCGTCCGGCATGGCGGGAAGTTGTCGGAGGCGCTTGCCGTTGCCAACAGCCTGCCGCCGATGGCGGTCCGCATGCTTCGGCTTGGTGAAGAGACGAGGCAATTGCCGGTCCTGGCGGGACGGGTCGCCGAATTCTACGAAGCAAAACTGCAGCGCAGCCTTGACCGTATCGTCGGCATCGTCGGACCGCTTGCGATCATCACGATCAGTACGGTCGTCGGCGGATTGATCGTGTCGGTCATGACGGCGCTGCTGTCGGTCACGCAACTTGTCGGTTAAGAGCAAGGGTTACATCATGATTGCGCTCAAGAGTATTTCTGAATTGCTCGTCACTCGCTTGGATCAAGGCGCCGCCCGCGAGAGACGCGAGCACGCCTATCGCGGTCAAGAGGGTTTCACGCTGGTCGAGATGTTGGTCGTGATTGCCATCATCGGCCTGATCATAGGCTTGATAGGTCCGCGTGTGCTCAATTATCTCAGCGAGTCCAAGGTCAAGGCCGCGCGCATCCAACTGCAGAGTTTCTCGAGCGCGCTCGACCTGTTCTATCTCGACGCCGGCCGGTTTCCTTCGTCTGCTGAAGGTCTTGCCGCGCTGGTGCAGCGGACGCCGGGGCTTGCCGCCTGGAATGGGCCGTATCTGAAGGGCGGCAATGTCCCGAAGGACCCCTGGAATCACGCTTACGTCTATCGGTCACCCGGCGAGCATGGTCCCTATGACATCGTCTCCTATGGCGCCGATGGCCAGGAGGGTGGCAGCGGCAATTCCGCCGACATTTCCCTCGAAAAGACGACAGCCTCCCGAGATGAATGACGTCACGCAGCGCGGTTTCACCTTGCTGGAGATGGTGTGTGTGCTCGCCATCATCGCATTGCTGGCTGCCGTGCTGCTGCCGTTCATCCCACGCCAGACGTCGCGGTCGCGTTTGCAGGCCTATGCGTTGCAGACCGCGACGCTCCTGAAAGCCGACCGCAACGCCGCCATCAATCGCAATACCAGCATTGCGACGCTGGTCGACGCGCCGAGCCGCGTGATCCATTCCGGTTCGTCGCGATCGACGGTCCGCATTCCCGAGGACGTACGCTTCGATGCGCTGTTGCCGCAAACCTGCCAACGGCAGGCTGCGCTGTCGACCATTCGTTTCTTCGCCAACGGCAGCTCATGTGGCGGATCCATCGCACTGACGCGGTTCGATGCCGGCTATGAGATCCGCGTCAACTGGCTCACCGGAAGGGTCGAGGTTGTTTCCCGTGACACCGCCACCAACTGATCGCCCCGACGCGGGCTTCACGATCATCGAGGTGCTGGTGGCGCTGGCGGTGGTGGCCGTTTCCATTATCGCGATCGGCACCGTAACGGCCGGCAACATGCGCGGCGTGCGGGCATTGGAGCAGCATGTGGCGCTGATGCAGGCGGCGCGCACCTTGATGACGGTGGGTGTTCCGCCTCGCTCGGAATTGCAGCAGGGCACCTCGACGGGTCAGGCCGAGGGTTATCGCTGGACCATCGACGTCAGTCCGCTTGGCGACGATTGGAATGTCCCAGGCGCCAATGTGCCATGGACGCCCGAACTGGTTCGCATTCGCGTCAGGTCGCCCACTGGTGCGCTGTCCGATGTTCGGACCGTGCGCTTGATGCCGAGGCCATCAGAATGAGCCCGGCATCGGTAAAGCGACGCGCGCATGACAGCGGATTTACGTTGATAGAGACCATCGTCGCATTGGCGCTGATGGGGTTACTGCTGTCGGCGCTCGCGACCATCACCGCGCAGTGGCTGCCGAACTGGAACAAGGGATTTGGCCGGATCCAGCGCAGCGAACTGACAGGCATTGCGCTCGAGCGGATTGCCGCGGACCTAGCCGCTGCCGAATTCGTTCCCGCCAACCGCGACTCGCGCCGGCCGCTGTTCGACGGATCGGAATTGTCTGTCATGTTCGTGCGAACGGCGGTAGGCCCGAACGCCGGGCCAGGGCTCGATGTGGTGCGTCTCGGCGAAACCAAAGATCGCGGCGAGTTCGTCACGGTCCGCTCGCGGGCGCGCTTCACGCCGTTGCCCGTTGGGCTGTCGCTGTCGGAACAAACGCATCTCGGCGACCCGGTGGTGCTGCTGCGCGCGCCCTTTCGTCTATCATTCGCCTATGCCGGTCCCGATCACGTCTGGAAAAGCACGTGGCGAAACGCGGACCGGCTGCCGACGATGATCAAGCTGACGGTGCGTGATGCCGCGAGCCAGCGCGTGCTGTCGGTCTCGACGATCGCGCCGGTTCATGTGCAATTGCCGAGCGATTGCACGAAGCCGGACGGCAAATGCGACGACAACAAGGGCAACGCGCAAGGTGCTGCCGAGCCCGGAGGACGTGATGACAGCGATCACCGCACGTAGATCCTCAGGCGAACGCGGCTTCGTCATCGTCACCGTGCTTTGGATTCTGGCGGCGCTGTCATCGCTAGCAATGATCTTTGCCGCCTATTTATCGGCGTCCACGCGGGCGATCGCCGTCAACGAGACCGCGCTGCAGACCGAGGCGCTGGTATCCGCCAGTCTCGAGCTGACCGCCTACCAACTGGCGCTGGCGGACGAACGTACAAAGCCTCCGCATGGAGCCTTTCGCTTCCGTATGGATGATGCGAACGTCCAGGTCGCCTTCACTTCGGAGGCCGCCCGCATCGATCTGAATCTCGCTCCCAAGGAAATGTTGGCAGGCCTGTTTACCACGCTCGGCGCCGGCAAGGATGCGGCCATCGAATATGCGGATCGGGTCGTCGGCTGGCGAACCCGGCCCGTTCCCGGCAGCGCCAACGAGGAGGAAGCGCGTTACAATTCGGCCGGCTACTCGCCGCGGCAGGCGCCGTTTACCCACGTCAATGAATTGGCGCTGGTGGTAGGCCTGCCGGCCGCGCTGGCGGAGCGTGCATTGCCTTTCGTTACGGTGTTCAACGGGTCTCCCGATGTCGATCCGGCGATCGCGGCGCCGGAGGTCATCGAGGCCATGCCAGACAAATCTGCGAACAAGCAAGATCCGTTCAGGGGTAATTCGGCCTCGCAGAACGCCGCCCGGCCTGCGTCGCAACCGTCCGATTCGGCGAAGAACGATGCTTCGACCGCGACGAGCCCTTGTTATCGCGTTGAGACCACGATCCGCTTCCGCAATGGTCGCCGTACCACTTCGGAGGTCGTGATCGCCATGGGCGACAAGGTCGAGCCCTATCGGGTGCTGTCCTGGCAAGATGACGTCGCACCGCGAAACATCGTTTCGCGCCGCGGGAGCACTTGATGGCGATGATCGCGCAGACCAGGCAATGGTTCGAGCAATGGATCGCGGCGATTGCCGGTGCGGTCGACAGTGTCTCGGACAGGCTGGTGCGTCAGCGCCGCATCCAGCTTGACGAGAATGCAGACGGCACATTCACCGCGAGCATGGCTGCATCGAAAGACAGCCACGCTCCGACAATTCTCGCCTTCCGTATTCAGCACGGCACGCCAGAGCCGCCATTGCCGGCGCAGTGGAGCGCAGCCTTTAAGGGCAGCCGTGTCGAGGTACAATTGCCGCCCGACTATGTCATGACTCGTCTGCTCGACTTCCCAGGGCGGGCGGCCGACTTTCTCGATGGCATGATTCGCTCCCAGGTCGACCGCCTGACGCCATGGGCCGCAAGCGAGGCCATCTTCGGCTGGAGTTCGCCGGTTCCAGTTGCTGACGATCGGATCGAAGTTGCCTTCAGTGCGACCTCGGCGTCGAAAGTCGATCCGTCGTATTGCCTCACCTGAGGATGTTACTTTCGCTTGACGGATGTAGCTCCGACTGTCGGCCGGTCCGAGGTTGCGTC
>NZ_JBEGDB010000322.1:0-8653 GCF_043638955.1 Bradyrhizobium sp. 31Argb
CTCGTTTGAGATTTCGACAACCTCATTCTGGCACAACTGATGCCGTAGGGGGCCGTCCACCCCATCAACCACAGGCCTATGTGGTGTGCTCCGCTGCAACCGCTTGCTCGCGCCACAACACCTCCCTGTGGTTATGGGTCTGCTTTCGCGGGGACAGCGTGGCGGGCCGCGCGATCAATCGCGAACTCGCCGGCACTCACGGCCGGCGGCACACCAGATCGATCTCGATCAGTGCATCATAGGCAAGCCCGGTGACGCCGACGCAAGTGCGTGCCGGCAGGCGGTTCGGCGGGAAATAGCTGCGATAGGTTTCGTTCATCGCGGCGTAGTCTTCCTTGAAGCGCGTGAGATAGATGCGCGACATCACGATGTGCTCGAAGCCGAGACCGAGACCCTCGAGCACAACGCGCAGATTTTCCATCACCGCCTTGGTCTGCGCGACGATGCCATCAGGCAATACGCCGGGGGTTGCGGACGTATCCGGCATCTGGCCGGTGACGAAGACAAAGCCGTCGGTCTCGACTGCGTGGCTGAAGGGCGCCACGGGTTTTGGCCCGCCGGCGATCATGTGAAACTTCAATCTCGGTATCCTTCTGTTATGGCGACGTAGCCACGTCCTCGAACAGCCGCTTGCTCAGGATTGCGTGCACGCCCCAATTGCCATCGACGACCTGGGTGACGCCGAAATCGACCGCCGCCGACATCAGCGCGATCGCCTCGTCCTCGGTGAGACCCTTGATGTTCATCAGGAAGCGCCGCATCTTGCGGAAAGCGTCCTTCATCGCGAGGTCGAGCGAGGACGTCGCATAGACCTCGCTCTGCCCCTGCGCACCGAACTCGGCGAGATAGTTCGGATGGCTGAAGCCGGTCAACACCCAATCGGTCGCGGTCTCGATCAGGGGATAGCTGAGATCGGCAAACGGTTGGCCGGCCAGATTGCCCTTCTTGTGCAGGATCACCTGGAACGTGCCGGTCATCGAGCATTCGATCGCCGTTCCGCTCAACTCTCCGTCGCCTTGGGCTGCATGGGGATCGCCGACCGAGAGCAGCGCGCCTGGCACCGAGACCGGCAGATAGACGGTCGCCCCCTTGCCGAGCCGCCAATTGTCCAGGTTGCCGCCGAAATAGGACGGCGGTACGGAATCAACGAAGTCGAGCTCGCGCGGCGCGACCGCAATCACACCGAAATGCGGCCGTAGCGGAATGCGGATGCCGTCTAGCACGGCGTGCCGGCGCCTCACCGAACCAGGCGCGACGGGAATGCCGGGATAATCGTAGGTCGTATGAACCACGCCGAATGGATCGGTCTGCGGCTCCCAGCGGTAGGAATAGAGCGCACGCGCATGCGGCGTCTCGTCATGAAAGATCTCGTAGATCGTCACGGCTTCGCGCGGCTTGGGGCCGGCCAGGAACTCGTTGTAGTGATAGCCCCACCACGCCGCGACGCTGGAGCCGAATACCCTGCCCTCATAGTGCGGATTGCCGCTCGGCCGCGGCGCGATATCGAGGATGCGCACCTCCAGGACATCGCCGGGCTGTGCATCCTTCACGGCGATCGGCCCGGTGCAGATGTGCACGCCGAAGCCCTCGCCCGCGCCACGCCCGAACACCGAGGCGTCCATCGGACCGGCGCCGCGCCGGTCGACATTCTTGCGCTGCTTGCTCCAGCCGAACACGCTTTCGGCGCCAGGATCGCCCGCGATCATTCTATCAGGGTCGTCAGAGGCATGCTGCGTCAGGGTTTCGATCGTGATCGTGTCGCCGGAATTGATCTCGGCCTGAGGTGCAAGCGTGCGGCTGAAATAGCCCCAATGCACGCGGCTCGCGTCAACGGAGAGATGATGGTGGGCTGGGCGGCCCTCGCACTTACCTTCCTGCGCCGGGGTCGGCGTGCCAGCCGCGATATTTCTGCCGACGCTCGATGGCTGATGCGTTCGCAATTGCGCAAGCGCCTCCTGCGGCCAGCCGCGCTGACCCGCGGCGATCGACGATGGCGCTGCGCGCTCGGCCTCCTGCTGGCGAAACTCGCGCGGCGGCAGACCAAAGCGATGACGGAACGCGCGGCTGAAATGCGCGGAGTCGCTGAAGCCATAGCGATAGGCGATCTCCGAGATCGATCGATGCGCCTCCGCCGGGTTCGACAGATCGGACCAGGCGCGCTGCAGCCGGCGCTCGCGTACATAGTGCGAGAAATTGTCGCCGACGCCCTCGAACAGCTTTTGCAGGTAGCGCTCGGAAATCCCTTCCGCCTGCGCGACACGCGACGGCGCAAGCTCGGGGTTGTCGAGGTTGCGCTCGATGGTCTGGCAAATCCGGTGCAGGGTCGCAGCTTGCGTGGCGGTGCCGGCGACCTCTGACGCGGGAGAGGTGGACTGGTGCGCGAGCGTCAGCAGGAGATCGACGAGGCTTTGTGCAATAGCGGCCCATTCGACGTCGCTCAGCGTTTCCAGGGTGCGGGAGGTTGCATCCAGCAATCGCGAGAACACATCGGCAAAACCGGCGGGCGCGACGACGCGGGCTTCGGACGCGATCGGCCTGCCGATGAGGCGGCCGTGCCGCGCTTCGGCTGTAACTGATAGGATGATCGCCCGCATGTCGCGCTGGAACATCAGGCTCCAGTCCCCCTGGCGCGGCAGCAGCAGGAGATGGCCGACGGGAACGATACGATGGCTTCCGCCTTGCCGCAGCATCGCGCCGTCCTCGATCGGGAGCAGCACGATCGGTAACCCCTCGCCCGATTGCGGCAGCGGCGCGATCCCCTGCGATCCCGCGGCGATCCGCGTAAGCGCCACGCCTGCGGCGTTGCGATGCGAGGCCGTCGCGTGACCGTCGTCGAATGCGCTTGCTGAAGCCGGCTGCAGCCCGACCGCGGCCAGGACGTCCCGCCAGGCCTCCAGGCGGTCGTCGCGCGCGTAGGATTCACTCGTGAACGGACGGAAGCTCATCGGTTCGACCCAATCAGGGCCGATCGAAGCAACCCGCGTGCCAGACAAGCGCAGTCCTCCGCCAAAATGGCGGCGTCAAAACGACGCCAGTGAATTCAACCCGCGATCAAAAGCAGCCCATTCTCAATGCATTAGTCGCACCTGAAGACGTTCTTGCGGATCGTGCCGTGGACGCCCCAATTGGCGTCGACCACCTGGGTGACGCCGAAATCGGCGCCGACCGACATCAGCGAAATCGCCTCATCTTCGCTCAGCCGGTGCACGGTCATCAGGAACCGCCGCAGCTTGCGGAACGCATCGCGCATCGCACGGTCGAGGCTGGAGCGGTTGGCAATCTCCGTCTGCGCATCGACGCCAAGCTCGGCGAGATAGTTCGGATAGGTGAAGCCATAGACTGACCAGGCATGATCAGTCTCCAACATCGGATGCGCGAGGCCCTCGCGCGCGGTTCCGCCGAGATCATTCTTCTTGTGCAGGATGAATTCGAAATCCCCGGTCAGCGAGGTCTCGATCGCGGTGCCGCCGAGTTCGCTGTCGCCTTGCGCGGCGTGGGGATCGCCGACCGAGAAGAACGCGCCGGGGACGGCCACCGGATAATACATCCGCGCGCCCTTCCCGATCCGCCAGTCGTCGATATTGCCGCCGGTATAGCTCGGCGGGATCGAGCTGACATAGTCGGCCTCCGACGGCGCAAGCCCCATGGTTCCGAAATGCAGCCGCGCCGGCACCTTGACGCCGGTGAGGATGTTCTCGCGCTTGCGGATGGTCGCATGGTCGACCCGCACGCCGGGATAGTCGATGGTGGCGTGCACGATGCCATCAGGGTCGGTCTGCGGCGTCCAGACGTAGTTGTAGACGGCTTTCGCGAACGGCTCGCCCGAGGTGTCGAGCTCGAAGATCGTGATCACCTCGCGCGGCTTCGGCTCCTCGATGAGATCGTGATAATGGAAGCCCCAATTGGCTGCGGCGTTCGAGCCGAAACAACGGCCGGCGTGGCAGGCGCTGCAGCTCGGGCGCGGCCTGATGTCGAGGATCCGCACCTCCAGGACGTCGCCGGGCTCGGCGTTTTCAATTGCGACCGGCCCGGTGAGAAGGTGCACGCCAAGCCCCTCGCCGGCGCCGCGAATGAACGGCCCCTCGGTCGGGCCGGAGCCGCGGCGCGCCACCCCCTTGTGCTCACGTGTCCAGTGGAACACGCTCTCGGCGCCTGGATCGCCGGCGATCATCCGCTCGTAATCGTCGTTGGCGTGATGGGTCAGCGTCTCGATGGTGGCGCGGTCGCCCGAACGCAGCGTCAGCGCCGGCGCGACCTTCTTGCTGAAGTAGCCCCAGTGAACGGTGGCCGGCGAGACCGGCAGGGTAAAGTGCCTCATGCAAGTGCCTCTTCAGGGGATCGGAACGATCGAAGTTCTGGCGCGTGACACTTCATCTCACCGCCTCCGGCGTCTCGTCGGCTTCCATCACGCTGAGGAAGCGCGCGGTGACGGGGTTGCGCGGGTTGGAGAGCACCTCATGTGCAGCGAAGCGGATCTGATGCGTCGAAATGATCATGGTCAGGCCATCGTCGATGGCGAGCCGCCGGATCACTTCCAGGACTTCGTTGACGAGTTCGGGATCGAGCGCCGAAGTCGGCTCGTCCAGAAGCAGCACACTCGGGTTTGGCGCCAGCGCGCGGGCGATCGCCACCCGCTGCTGTTGCCCGCCTGACAGATGCCGCGGCAGTGCGTCGGCGCGATGGCTCAAGCCGACGCGGTCGAGCAGTTCGCGCGCGCGACGGTCGGCATCAATTCGCGTCATGCCTTGGACCCAGCGCAAGGGTCCGGCGATGTTCTCCTTCGCCGTCAGGTGGCTGAACAGGTTGAACTGCTGGAACACCATGCCGACGCCGACGTTGGCGCGCTCATTGGCGATCGCGCGCGGCGACAGCAGCCTGCCGTGGTCGTCGAAGCCGAGCCGCCGTCCCCCGACATGCACCGTTCCGGCATCCCAATTCTCCAGATGATTGATGCAGCGGAGCAATGTGCTCTTGCCGGAGCCGCTGGGTCCGAGCAGCGCGATGACCTCGCCGACGCGAACCGTGAGATTCAAGCCATCGAGCACATCTTGCTCGCCATAGCTCTTGCGCAAATCCCTCACCTCGACCGCGATATTGTTGCGCGCGATCGTCGCGGTGCGCCTGGCCCGTTCCTCCGGCGTCAGCGTCCTGGACGGCGGCACCGGAATTTCCGGCTCTATGCCGGCCGCAACGTCGACCGCCGGCGCGGTCTTCTCGGCAAGCTCCAGCTTGGTCAGGAGATCGACCCGGCGCCAGGGCAGATAATCGGCAAGCTTGCGTTCACGCGAGGTACGATCGAGATCGAGCAACCATTCCAACGCGAGCTGGATGCCGCTGATTGCGCCGGTCAGCACGAGATAGATCAGGCCGGAGGCGAAGAAGATCGAGAAGAAATCGAAGGTCGAGGACGCAAGCTGCGTGCTTCGCAGCGTCAATTCCTGGACTGCGATCACGGAGGCCAGCGACGAATTCTTCAACGCGCTGACGGACTCATTGCCGAAGGCCGGGATTATGGTGCGGATCGCCTGCGGCGCGATCACCCGCCGCATCAGCACCGCGGGCGTCATGCCGAGCGCCTGTCCCGCGGCGATCTGTCCGCGCTCGACGCCGACCACGCCGGCGCGCAGCATCTCGGCGATGAACGGCGCCTCGTTGCAGGCGAGCGCGAGGCCGGCCGCCAGCACGGCCGGCAATTTGATGCCGATATGCGGCAGCGCGTCGTAGGCGAACACCATCTGCAGGATCAGCGGCGTGCCGCGGAAGATCACGGTGTAGCCGCGCGCGATCGCCGCCAGCCACCAGAACCGGCTGAGCTGCATCCAGGCCAGGATCAGCCCGAGGATCAGCCCACCTGCGAGCCCGAGGGCGGTCACCTCCAGGGTGAGAGCTCGATGCCCGCGAGCAGGTAAGGCAGGCTGAGATAGTGCAGGAACAGGGACATCAGTTGACGGTCAGCAGGCCCGGTTCCTTGAGATTGTCGGGATCAAGTCCCCACTTCTTGAGCAGCGCGAGCTGGTCGCCGGATTTGTAGATCTCCGTCAGTGCGGCCATCACAGCGTCGCGAAACTTCGGCTTGTTCTTGGGTACGGCGATGCCGACCGAATACGGGATCGTCACCGCGATCGCCTTCTCGAGCTTGTCCGGGTAGGCCTTCACCGCGTTATCGACGGTGTTGACGTCGTTGATGTAGGTGTCGGCGCGGCCGGCCAGGATCGCCTGGATGCAGTTGGCGTTGTTCTCGTAGAGCTGCAGCGTCGGCTCAGGCTTGCCGGCCGCTTTGCACTGGGGAACGAGGGCCTGCACCAGCGGCACCTCGACGAAGCCGGTATTTTCGGCCGCCGCCGCGCCACACAGCGAAAGATTGATGCCGTTGATGCCCTTCGGATTGCCCTTGGCGACCAGCACGCCGTCGAATACTTTCGAATAGGTGATGAAGTCAGCCGCCTTGGCGCGCTCCTCGGTCGCGTAGATGTCCGAGATCACGATGTCGGCTTGCCCGCTGGCCAACGTCGTCAGCAACGCGGCAAACGTCACCGCCTTGTAGGTCAACTTGAAGCCGAGGCATTCACCGATCATCTCGCCGAGATCGATGTCGAAGCCGATATATTTGCTGGGGTCTTTCGGGTCGATCGATTCATAGCCCGGCGTATGCGGGTTGATCGCGTTGACGAGCGTCTTGCCCTTCCAGTCCGGATATTTCTCCTGAAGCGCCGCGCATGCCGCCGGCGCCGCCGCCTGCGCGCTTAGCGGCGCCAGAAATCCCGCGGCGACGATCGCGCCCAGAATCGCCCGACGCCACGGAAGTGACGCGCGCCGTGCTTCCCCACAAAGCCATTTCTGCATGTTGCCAGCTCCTCCGACGTTGTCATGGCCACGGCCATGTTCCAAAGCTCGAAGGCAAGGCTACGGGGAACCGCTCCGCAAAAGCTTGTCTGGCGGCGTACAAAAAATTGGATGGAGCGGGCCTGCGGTTTGGGCAACGGCTGCTCAAATTGTATTCGGCGACAGCCCGACGTTTGGCGCGGGCGATTCATTACTCGAACACGGCGGCGCATGCGGCGCTCAGACTGGCCTTCTGCGGCTCAGGCAGGCGATGATGGCTTTCACGTTGGGGATTTCGCCGGCAAAAGCCGGTAGACGTCGGGGGTGCAGGCCCGGCGCTGCTCGGACGAGCCGAGCGCGTTGCCCGATCCGGCCGCGAACAGCGTGAGGAAAAGGCTGAGGGTGGACACCCGACGGGCGCGGCTTTTCAAGGCTGCCAGTCGCGTAACGCTTGCCTTCATGACCGCGTCTCCCTAAGCTCAAACCTGCCCTGCTCCGCCGCAGGCGTGATTGCGACTTACGCGAATTCATTTTGGTCAAATGTGATTTTTCTCACAGTGCGGTGGGACCGCGCCGGCAATAGCGTTCATACGACACTAGCAAGACTCTGGTAACCAAGTGAGGGGGCGGCTGCCGGATCGCTAAAATTGAAGCGATCCGCTCAATCCGCCTACAAACCCATTTTGCGACGTTGCGCTCACAACCCCCGGAGAGCGCAATGAGCGAAGCTGAATTTGATCTGGTGTTGGACGCCGTGCGAGCAGCCGTCGCCCCGACGCCGCAGGAGGATTTCATGGCTCAGCCATTGCCGCGCTTCCAGCCGCCGCCACGCCCCGCGAATGACAACCAGACGCCCTGGCCGCTCATCCCATTTCCGGATGGCTGGTTCGCCTCCTGCTAAAGAGCGCCACTCCCGCCATCCAGCCAAATCCAATCGCCGCCTGCAGAAAGGCGCTGTGTACCGCGGTGCCGGCGAGGTAGCCGGAGTTTCAGAATTCTGCAGGAACCGGTTCGGGGCCGGTTGCCTAAGTCCTTGAACCTCTGTATTGATCCGCCCCGCTTGGGGCCACGTGGCGGAGTGGTTACGCAACGGTCTGCAAAACCGTGTACACCAGTTCAATTCTGGTCGTGGCCTCCACTCATACAATCAATAGCTTACGCCTGATAGATGAGGCGTCGCTTTCATCGCTTCCGGCGACGAAAATCGCGCTTCTTCGGTTTTGGGGCGAGTTCCGGCATCGTCCGCTGCACCTGGCGATATCTTGCCAGCATCCGCTCAAAGCTGGCGTTCAGGGTTTCGGCAATGTCGGGCCGCTTTTCGAGCGCGGCGAGCAGCAGGCCGGCCGCCTCGATCGTGGAAAGTCCATCGCGGCGCGGTTCGCGGCGAAGCTGGCCGTAACGTGACGGCTGGCGGGGGCCCAGAATCACCCGCTGGCATTTCAACATCCAGGGATTGCGCCACCACAGCGCCTTGGCCTGGCTCCAGGTGCCATCGAGCAGCACGATGCCCTCGATGCGTCCGAGGATGCCGCGCTGGTTCGGCTCGAGTGCGCCCTTGCGGTCGATGGCGACGACCTCGGCTTCGGTGTCGAGATCGGCGACCTTGGCGGAGCCGAGATAGAGCACCGCCCAGCGCGACGGGTCAGCCACCGGTTGCTCCAGCGCCTTGGACAGGCTCGGCCAGGACAGCCCGATTCGTACCACCGCTTCCTCGAAATGGCGCGCGGTCAGCCGTGCGGTACCGAGCGCCCTATCGTAAGCGGTAAGAGCTCCCACGTCCGCAGTGATCAGCGGGCGCGTGCGTAGCGGATCGGCATCCAGTATTGGCGCA
>NZ_JBEGDB010000323.1:0-8587 GCF_043638955.1 Bradyrhizobium sp. 31Argb
TCCGCCGTCTCGGGATCGTTGATCGCCGAGAAGGAGATCCAGGACGCGCTCTCGAACCACTTGCTGGTGGCATCACGTCCGCCATAGGCCTCGCGCATCTGGCCGATCGACTGGTAGAGCATCAGCAGGGCGATGCCGTATTTGCGACCCGCGTCGCGCGCGGTTTCGAGAATGCGCAGATAGCCGAGGCGGGCGACCTCATCGAGCAGGAACAGGGTGCGGCCGGTCACCTCGCCATTGCGATTGTAGATGGCGTTGAGCAGCGATCCGATGATGACGCGGGCGAGGCCGGCGTGGTTCTCCAGTGTCTTCAGGTCGAGATTGATGAAGACGTCCGTCCGGCCCTCCGAGAGCTCGGCCGTCGTGAAGCTCGACCCAGACACCAGCGCGGCATAGTTGGCATAGGAGAGCCAATGGGTTTCCTTCACCGCATTGGCGTAGACGCCGCTGAACGTTTCCGGCGTCATGGCGATGAAGGGCGCGACATTCTCCTTCACGAAGGCGGATTCCGAGTTGTCGTAGATCGATTGAAGCCGCTGGCGCAGCTTCGGCTCCGGCTCGGACAGATTGGCACGGACCTGGCGCAGGTGCTGGTCCTTCTTCTCCGTATGACCGGACAGGCAGACATCGGCGGTCAGCGCCGTCAGCAGTTGCAACGCCGAGGCACGAAAGAAGTCGTCCCGCGCCGAGCCCTGGCGCGGATTGTCGGTCATGACCCATGACGCGACGGCGGCAATGTCCTCTTCCTTGGTTGCGCCGTGCTGGCCGATCCAGTCGAGCGCATTGAAGCCGATTGCCGAGGAGCGCGGATCGTGCACGAAGACCTGGCGACCTGCCGCGTGCCGGTGTTCCGCCACCATCGGCGCGACCTCGTTCGACGGGTCAAGGACGACCAACCCGCTGCCCCACTTAAGCGCTGTCGGCACCGTGACGGATGTCGTCTTGAAGCCGCCGGAACCGGCGAACACGATGCCGTGCGACGAGCCGAAGGACGCATCGAAACACAGCAAGGGAGACTTGCCGCCCGCGCCCCATGTCTCGGCGTCATCGGCGCGGAAGGACTGGTCGGCGACCGCATCCCGATCGACGCGATAGCACTCCCCGACCACGATGCCACCCACCTCCGGGAATAGCCGCGCAGCCTCGATCATCGTCATCCAGTCCGACTCGCCATGGATGGCGCGTCGGCCGCGAATGCGGCGCGGCTCAGCGGCCGCGAAGGCGGCGTTGCCCTTCATGGCCACCCGCAACCCGAACACGGCCGCGAGCGCAGCGATCGTCGCTCCGATGATGGTCGAGGGATCGGCATAGGCGAGAAGCCGGTCTCCAGCCGGCAGGGCATTGGCGAAGGAATGGAGGCGTGCGATCTCGCGCGACGCGGCGATCGCGACCACAAGCAGGCCGCCGAACACGACGCTCCAACCGGCCGAGCGGATCGCCATCGCACCAGCCGCCGCGAACAAGAAGACCACGCCGATCGCCGCGGCCATCACGTAGGGCAGGGCGATGCCGATCCGGCCGAGCAGCAGGCGCGCGTTCGGCGTCGCACCGAACTTCGAAAGCCACGCTTCGATGCCGGTGAGGGCAAGGCACAAGCCCGCCATCAGCATGGCCGGCGCGAGCGCCAATGCGATCTTATTTGCTTTCATGGCCAAACGCTTTCGCGCCGATCGCCGTCAGGCGCTCGCGTTCTGCCTCGTCGCCGCGGAGACGGTCGGCGGCATCGATCAGCAGACCCAGCAGCAACGCGCGCTTCTCATAGCGGAGCCCAGCCTTCGCGATCAGGCCGCCGAGCTCAATCTTCTCCCGCGTGTCCTTCTTGCGGGCGCTAGTAGCATCGGACCGGCGCATGCGTTCAGCCCGGTTCAGCCACGCCCGAAAACGCGCCAGGCGGGACGGCCGTGGCCGCCTTTGCGGGTCGGCTCCCGCCTTTGCGAAACCGGCCGGCGATCTCCTCGAAGGCCGACAGCAGCGCGCCTTCCTCGATCTCAATTTCCCCCATTCCGGCTCTGAGCGCGATGCGGCCGATGCGCTCGGCCTCCCGCGTTTCAGCCTGCTTCAGCTGCTCCTGGAGCCGAGCGATTTCGTCCCTGATCTGCCGCGAGGGCTTTTTCATTCCGGAAGACCTTTCCTGTCAGTTCTGCGCGAAGCGCCCGACAGGAAAGCCGGGGTGAGCGCGAAGCGCGACCCGGGTAATTAACGGGGTCGGCGAAGCCGACGCTTTGGAAGATCATCCCGCCGTTCCGAAGGAGCGGCTTCCAAGGGCGCAGTAATACGTCGCTGACGCGACGTCCTGCTTCCGCCCCAAATGCGCGGGCCGATCCCGACGAACGGCATGTTCACTCGTCTTAAGGATCGCTCCAGCCGTGGCCATCACCCATTTCACGCCCCAGCTCATCGGACGCGGCGATGGCCGCAGCGCCGTGCTGGCCGCTGCCTACCGGCATTGCGCGAAGATGGAGTTCGAGGCCGAGGGCCGCACCGTCGACTATTCCAACAAACGCGGGATGATCCACGAGGAAGTCCTGGTTCCGGCCGACGCGCCCGCCTGGCTTCGGACGATGATCGCCGATCGCTCCGTTGCGGGTGCCTCGGAGGCCTTCTGGAACAAGGTCGAGGCCTTCGAGAAGCGGGCGGATGCGCAGTTCGCCAAGGAGTTCATCATCGCGCTGCCCGTCGAGCTGACGAGCGAGCAGAACATCACGCTGATGCGCCAGTTCGTGATCGAGCAGGTGCTGTCGCGCGGGCAGGTCGCGGACTGGGTCTATCATGACGAGCCGGGCAATCCGCATGTCCACCTCATGACGACGCTGCGGCCTCTCACGGAAACCGGGTTCGGGCCGAAGCGGGTCGCGGCCATCGGAGACGACGGGCAGCCGCTGCGCCTGAAATCCGGCAAGATCGCCTATCGTCTTTGGGCCGGCGACAAACAGGAGTTCCTCGAGCAGCGCAATGGCTGGCTCGACCTGCAAAACCAGCATCTCGCCCTGAACGGGCACGAGATACGGGTCGATGGGCGGTCCTACGCCGAGCGCGGGATCGACGTCGTGCCGACCACCCATATCGGCGTCGCGGCCAAGGCCATCCAGCGCCGGGCGGAGCGCGAGGGACGCGATCCCAACCTCGAACGGCTGCGTGTCTTCGACGAGAACCGGGCCGAGACGTCGAAGCGCATCCAGCGCCGTCCGGAGATCGTGCTCGACATGATTTCGCGGGAAAAGAGTGTGTTCGATGAGCGGGATGTCGGCAAGCTCCTGCATCGCTATGTCGACGATGCCGGAACATTCCAGCACTTGATGGCGCGGGTGCTGCAAAGCCCCGATGCGCTGCGGCTGGAAGGCGAGTCGATCGACTTCGCCACGGGCGCGCGGGCGCCGGCAAAATACACGACCCGCGAGCTGATCCGGCTCGAAGCGGAGATGGCACGGCGCGCGGTCCATCTCTCAGGCAGCACGGCTTTCGCGGTGAAGGCACCGGTCATCGCGGCCGTCTCCGCGCGGCACGCCAACCTCTCGGCCGAGCAGCGCTCCGCCATCGAGCAGTTGGCATCCGGAGAGAGGATTGCGGCGGTTGTCGGCCGTGCTGGGGCAGGCAAAACCACGATGATGCGGGCCGCACGCGAAGTGTGGGAGGCCGCAGGCTATCGCGTGGTTGGCGGCGCCTTGGCGGGCAAGGCGGCCGAGGGATTGGAGAAGGACGCGGGCATCGAATCCCGCACGCTCGCCTCCTGGGAATTGCGTTGGAAGAACGGTCGGGACGGCCTCAATGACAGAACGGTTTTTGTCCTGGACGAGGCCGGCATGGTCGCGTCGCGGCAGATGGCGCTGTTCGTCGAAACAGCGTCAAAGGCAGGCACGAAGCTCGTCCTGGTGGGCGATCCGGAGCAGCTCCAACCGATCGAAGCGGGGGCGGCGTTCCGCGCGATCGTCGAGCGCATCGGCTATGCCGAACTCGAAACGATCTATCGCCAGCGCCAGCAGTGGATGCGCGACGCCTCGCTCGATCTTGCCCGTGGCCGGACGGCGCAGGCCCTGTCCGCCTATGGTCACCATGGACGTCTGTTCGGCTCGGAGTTGAAGGCGCAGGCGATCGACAATCTGATCGCCGATTGGAATCGCGATTACGATCCATCCAAATCGACTTTGATTCTGGCGCATCTGCGCCGCGACGTCCGTGCGCTGAACGAAATGGCGCGGGCCAAACTCGTCGAGCGCGGTCTCGTCGAAGCGGGACATGCCTTCCGGACCGAGGACGGCGAGCGCCGGTTTGCGCCGGGCGACCAGATCGTCTTCCTGAAGAATGAGGGCTCGCTCGGCGTCAAGAACGGCATGATCGGCAAGGTCGTGGAAGCCGAGCCGGCGCGCCTGGTCGCCGAGATCGGTGAGGGAGAGGGCCGCCGCCGCGTCGAGGTCGATCAGCGCTTCTATCGCAATATCGACCACGGCTATGCGACGACCGTGCATAAGGCGCAGGGAGCGACGGTCGACCGGGTCAAGGTGCTGGCAACGCTGTCCCTGGACAAGCACCTGAGCTATGTCGCGCTGACCCGTCATCGCGAGGATGTGGCGCTCTATTACGGCCGGCGTTCGTTCCAGAAGGCCGGCGGCCTGATCCCGATCCTGTCGCAGCGCCGGGCGAAGGAGACCACCCTCGATTACGAACGCGGCACTCTCTATCGCGATGCGCTGCGCTTCGCCGCAAACCGCGGCCTGCATGTCGTCAAGGTGGCGCGCACGCTCGTGAACGACCGCCTGCGCTGGACGGTTCGCCAGAAGCAGCGCCTTGCTGACGTCGGCCGTCGGCTGCGTGCACTCGGCGAAAAACTCGGCCTCGTCGATGGCCGCAAACCCATCATCAGCACCGCACACAAGGAGGCGAAGCCCATGGTCGCCGGCGTGACGACGTTCCCCAAATCCGTCATCGACACGGTCGAGGACAGGATCCTCGCCGACCCCGCCATCAAGAAACAGTGGGAGGATGTGTCCACCCGCTTCCGCCTCGTCTTTGCCGATCCCGAGCGCGCGTTCCGCGCGACGAACTTCGACGCCATGCTAAAGGATTCCGCCGCGGCAACTTCGACGATCGCCCGTCTCGCCACGAGCCCGCAATCCTTCGGGGCGCTGCGCGGCAAGACCGGTCTGATGGCGGGCAAGGCCGACAAGCAGAAGCGCCAACGCGCCGAGGCCAATGTGCCAGCGCTCAAGCGCGACATCGAGCGTTACTTGCGTCTTCGGACCGAAGCCGAGCACAAGCATGAAGCCGAGGAACGCGCGAACCGGCATCGCGTCGCGATCGACATCCCCGCTGTGTCGCGCGAGGCGCATCGCGTGCTCGAGCGCGTACGGGATGCCATCGACCGCAATTACCTCCCGAGCGCGCTCGAGTTCGCGCTCGCCGACCGGATGGTGAAAGCGGAGATTGACGGTTTCAACAAGGCTATCGCAGAGCGCTTTGGCGATCGCACATTCCTGCCGAACGCGGCCGGAGAGGCGATGGGGCAGGCCTTCGAGAAGGCGGCGGCCGGCATGGATCCAGCGCGTCGCGACCAGCTCAAGGAAGCTTGGCCTGCGATGCGTGCGGCACAGCAACTCGCCGCCCAGGAGCGGGCCGCACAGGCCCTCAAGCAGGCCGAGGCACAGCGTCTGACCGAAAGCCCGGGGCAGACCCTGAAATGAGCATTCGGCACTTCCCCTTGCTGATTTTGGCGGTGGGCGCCGGCCTCGTCGCCGCCGTGACGGGCGCCGGCTGGTGCGCCGGATTGCGCATCAATATGACGCCAAGCTATCCGTGCGGTCTGTGGCGGATCGAGACGCTGGATCGTACAGCCGCCGTCGGCGATCTCGTCTTCATCTGCCCGCCGGGCACGGCTGAGTTCGAGCGTGCGCTCGAGCGCGGCTACCTACGGCGCGGACTTTGCGCCGGGGGCTTAAGCCCACTCATCAAGACCGTCGCCGCCATCGGCGGCCAACAGGTCGATGTGGCCGATCAGGTCTCGATCGACGGCCGTCCGCTCCCCGATTCCGGTGTCCGGCATACCGACGCCGCCGGCCGTCCTCTCGCGCCGTTTGCCGGCGGCGTCATTCCCGCCGGCGAACTCTACCTCCACTCCGACTTCGCAGGCTCCTATGATTCTCGCTACTTTGGCCCGATCCCGTCATCGGGCGTTCTCGGCCTCGCCCGGCCGGTCCTTACCTTCGGCCCATAGCTCCTGGCCAGGTGCGGCCATGGTCGTCGCCGCGGTCATGGTCGGCGCGCTTGCCTGGAGCGGCCACGTGCTCGCCCTGCCGCTCGCCTGCGTCTTCCCGACGCTGTGGGCGTTTGCACCGTCGCGGTTGATCTCGGCGGCGATGAGCGCAGCCTATTTCCTTGCGGCATCGCGTGGGCTGCCGCAGGGCGTCGTCAATTTCTACGGCACTGATCGCGGCGTCGGCATCGCCTTATGGATCGGCGCGGCGGCGATCTTCGCCCTGGTCCACGCCGTGCTGTGGCAAAGGCGGCCGGGACGGGAGAGGGCGCTTTGGTTTGGGCTCGGGGCGGTCTTGATGAGCGTGCCGCCCTTCGGGGTCGTCGGATGGGCGCAGCCGATCACGGCGGCAGGGGTTCTGTTTCCCGGCTGGGGATGGTGGGGAATGGCTACGACCGCAGCCGTCCTGCTCACCATGACGACCACCAAGTGGCCCGTCGCGGCAATCGTCGCGGCCTCCTTCTGGGCCTGGTCGGCCGCGCACTGGACCCTGCCGTCGCAACCAGACCGATGGGTTGGTCTCGATACCGAGTTCGGGAGCGCGCTCGGCCGGGCTCCGGATCTCGATCAATCCCAGGCGCTTCTCCAGCGCGTACGCGAAGCGGGCGCGGCCGGAGCGCGCGTTGTCGTGCTTCCCGAGAGTGCGGCCGGGCTGTGGACGCCGACCATGGGCGGCGTCTGGATGGAGGGCCTTCGCGGCACCGACATTACGGTGATCGGTGGCGCGGCAATCGTTGATCGCGAAGGCTACGACAATGCCATGGTGGAGATCAGCGCCAGTCGCGCGCGCCGGCTCTATGGCGAGCGCATGCCGGTCCCGGTCTCGATGTGGCAACCTTGGCTCGCATGGACGGGGCAGGGCGGTAGCGCCAGAGCCAGCTTCTTTGGCAATCCCGTCGTCGAGTCCGCCGGCCGCCGGGTCGCGCCCTTGATCTGTTACGAGCAACTGCTCGTTTGGCCCGTCCTGCAATCGATGCTCCACTCGCCCGACGTGCTTGTCGCGATCGGCAACGATTGGTGGACCGCCGGCACTGGCGTCCTCGCGATTCAGAGAGCGAGCACCCAGGCCTGGGCACGCCTCTTCGGTTTGCCGCTCGTGCTCTCGTTCAACACCTGAAGGAGGATCATCATGATCGATGCCGCCACCATTCATCAATGCGCCGATCCGGGTGTGAAACCTGCGATCGTCGAGAAGTTCATCCGCGCGGTCGGGGCACCCGATCCACTCGCCGTCACCGTCCGGACCGGAAACCGCGTCATCCTGGTGACACCGCCCAAGACCGCGGATGATGCCATGGAGCTCGTCCGCCATTACGTTGGCCAGGCGATGATCCGCATCGGCGTGACCCAATATCCGGCTGGGCTCGGTATCACCGACCTCTCGGAGCTCAAGCCCGATCTGGTCGACGCCTGCGCCAATATCAGGATGGGCACCGCGCTATTTGGCAAGGTCTATCGCATCGTTACGAAGTGGTATGGTGCTCAGGTCGACGAGGCGTTCGGCGATGCGATCGACGCCTGGAAGACCGGGTATTTCGACGGGAAATATGTATTCGACGAGCCCGATCCCGGCAGCCTACCAGCCCGCAAGGGGGCGGCGGACCCTGGCGACAAGCCCACGGACGGTGACGCGGCGAGGCCCGCGAGCAGTCCGGACGATGGGACCCAGCAGGACAAGAAGCCGGATAATCCCAATAAGGCGGGCATCAGGATCGATCTGACCGGCATTGGCGTCGGCAAGCCGAAATAGGCCTTTGCGGACAGCAACGACCTCGGCTGGAAGGCTAGGGTCTAGTGGATGGGTGGCAGCGCTACACTGTCAGCCGTGAGCTCCCTGATGCTGATGCGCAAGCGCTTCGCGATCGGGCCGATTCCGTGGAGCGTCGGGTCGCCGCTCTCACGGTCTATCGCATATTCGGTCATGCGCGCGGGGCACGGCGACGCGAGGTCGCTCTCCAGCCGGCCATTCTTTTCCTTAATATCCAACAGCAGGTGTCGGACGTCACCAATCATCGGCGCACCTTTCATGTCGCCAGGCTCTTGGCCGCTCAGACCACACCAACTTGGTTAAATTCGCCACATTCTCCTCGGCTAGCGCCCAACCCCTGTTCAATCTATAAAGAATCGCAGGGCAGTACGCGCTGCCTCGGGGCTTAGAAACCCCTCGATTAGCGGTTGGTGCCGGCCGTGACGGCACCGGGATCCTCTGACCTAACGGCCGGGGGCCTGTGACGTATGTCCAGGCGCCTCGGTGCTAAAGGTCACAGGGACCGTCTAATCGCGGTTTTCTAACCCCCGGCTTGGGATCAAGGGGATTATCGTCGGCGGGGGCGCACCGCGGAC
>NZ_JBEGDB010000324.1:0-8559 GCF_043638955.1 Bradyrhizobium sp. 31Argb
TGACCCCATGGGGTCAGTCCGCTGACCCCGCAAACCTCTCACAGAGGCGCTCTTACACAAAACTTCTGACACTCCCAGAAGCCGCGCGTCGGTCGGGAACATCACGTTCTTGGGCCGCACCGTGGTGTCGACGAAGACCCGGTTGAGATCGGACGGTTTGAGCGCCTTGGTCTTGGTCGCAACCGCAAGGCTCTCCTGCAGCAAGGCCTGCAGCTTCTCCTCGCCCATGCACTGGCGCCAGCGGGTCAGCGAGGAGCGGTCGAACACCAGGCGGTGCTGGAAGAACTTCTCGCCGCAGAAGAACTGGTAATAGGGGTTCTCCACCCAGCGTTCGCACAGCAACTCATCGGAGAGGTCGTAGCTGTGCTTGAGGATCGCCAACCCCGCCATCAGCCGGGTCGGCAGCGGCGGCCGGCCCGGCTTGTCCTCATAGACCGCGCCGAACTTCTGCTCGAGGAATGCCCAGTCGATCGTCCGCGCCAGCTGCACCAGCGCATGGTTCATGTCGATGATCGCGTCCAGCCGCGAGCGCAGAAGGTCGGCCTGTCCGCTGTCCCGTCGTTCCTTGGGTCGCATCGTCCCCTCCGTTGCGACCACGGAATCACGACACGCGATTCGACGGAATCCCAAAAATCAAATTGCAAGCTTTCGGGCCTTCAAATCCAAAAAGCTTGCAATCCCGAACCTCGCTCCGATCCAAAATTCGACTCCCGCTCAATGACTTGGGAGCTTCTTCACGGACGACGAAACCGCTTCCGCGGCGCCCGCGCTTCTCCTCAGTCGACGCGAGCCGAACTCCAGCGCCTTCACCTGCTTCAGCCTTTCACGACGCCAGGTCCCTACAGGGCTAGCGTGGATTCTCCAGGCCCACAACCTCGTTGATTATGTGACGTGGCTCATCCCGGCCGACAAGCCGCTTATCGTAGAAGATCACTTCATATCCGTGCAACATCCCTTCCTTACGGCGAACGTAGCCAGCGGCCTCATAAAGTCTTTGAGCCCCTACTTGGATCTTTGTCGTGTCGAGTACTATCCGCTTGAATCCCAGGGCGGCGGCTCGCGTTTCCAATTCACTAAGAATCCTCGTCCCAAGCCCTCGCCGTCGAAAGGCAGGATCGACTCGCATACGCTTCAGCTCTGCGACGTCATCGTCAATAAGCTTCAATCCACCCATGGCAACGAGCTTGGAACCAATATGCGCAACTACGAAGTCTCCGCCTGACGCGATGTATATTTCTCCAATGTTTCGTAAATCATCCTCCCACGCTCCTTCCGGGCCACACACACCAACCGCCTCCGATGCGCGTCTATGCAGATGCCACACATCATCAGTATCTCCTGACTCAAATTGACGAAACATCACTTCGTCCTGAGACATCGAACGCCACCTTTGGACCCGTGTCGGATGCCTGCGCCTCTCAGCATCACTACATGTTTTAGCTAGCCAAATACCGCCGGCTATCGCGCCGCCGTTAACAGCCGCTGTGAAAGGACAGCCTCAACACTTTCCGAAGCCTCGACTCCGACAATTGGACGACCCGGTTCAACCGTATATTTCAAAGCCGTAGTACGGTGCATCCGGGTAAACTGTTCCAGCGCACAAACACACGAAGCGCGCAGCCTTCGGACTTCTCCACCATAGCGTTCGATGACGGGCGAAATGGTTGCAAACCCAGGAAAGTCCGCTTTCCCTTCCAGCCAACTTGGCGTGGGCTCCGCGCCTTTGTCATCTGGTGACAACCAGCGGAATACCTCGTGAATGTCTCCCTGCGGATAGTATTCGGACAGCCGATACAAATCCCTATAGTATTGCGGCTTCTGCTGAAAGAGTTCTTCGCCGACCAGTAGCACCGAGACCGCCACGACCCGGGCAGAAAACCGACCGCTTGGGCCAAGCCTATTCTTGTAAGGGTTTTTTCCGTAAAACACACGAAATTGGCTAAATAGGTCGGGCGACATATGTTCAAAAAATCGGGCCAGAACATAGTTCGCTGACTCAAGGCGTTCCAAGCATAGCGCAAGACATTGATGAGCGTCCGCGTCAGCCGCATCACGCAATTCAAGTAGAGCTGCGATTGCCAATTTTAGCTCGCTCTCGATGAGTTGATGACCCAAGCAAAAGTCTCGCTCCTCGACCCCGGCGGCGCCAAGGCAATATATGCGAGGATCGCTCTGCACTGGATTCGTCAGGATCATATCTTCATAGGAGAGAACCTCAATGCTAGGCTGTCGCTGGCAGCTTAAGCGGGCGAGACGGCTCAGCGCCTCTCCCACCGTCAACTCCGCCTGCACGGGATCAAGGCCGGCAAACGCCGACATCTGATAAGCACAATTGACGAGATATTGGACGTCTGTCTTAGCGACGGCGAAGTCGGGATCCGGCAACTTCAGCAGCTGTCCATCATGGTCAGCCGATGCAATCATCGCATTAATGCTACTTCCAAGAGCCTTGACCGCTTCATCTGGCCGTTCACTGCCTTTGATCTCGGCAATGAAGTGCGGCAGTTGATCGGCGACAACATTGCTGACAAGCCCAAGCGGCCGTTTCCGTTGCCCGCGATCGAAGCTATCGGACACATGAGAAAATATCTGCCGCGCCCGACGGCGCTGCTGTTCCGGAGTGGAAAAGGACAACGTAGCGACCATAGACGAGCGCTCCCCCACTTCATCGAAAAACAGCTTGCATTTCTGCACTCGACCCATATCTTGCGGCGGGCGAGTAGTCGTGCTTTTCGATTAGATCCGTTTGTTTGTCTGTTATCCTGCTATCGTTGTACGCGACCCGCTCAAGTACATTCTCAGAGAAAAATAGCAACGATACAGCGCCCGAGTTGATAATTCCGGCGTCGGTTAACGAAAGCACGCCATCGTTTGAAATGCGAACGAGGCCTGCCTCCCTTAAGATTTCAAGCTCGCCGAAAAAGTATTCTTCTAGCGATACTCCAAATTCGCGCTCGAAGCGGGAGAGCAGCACTCCGCTGCTTCGCAAGGCAAACATTAATGTTCGGCGCATGAGGTCGTCCTGGGACAGTACAACCCCCTTCCACACTGGTTTCTCGCCGGCTTCGACCCTACGTAGATAGCGATCTAGATCTGCCTCGTTGTAGAACTGGCACTGGCTCATGTAGCCAAATCCACCCACCCCAAACGGGACGAGATTATTGTCGTTCCAGGAATCGTATTTACGGCTTTGTTGAACGGAGTGCGGCTGCGACCTCTTAGTCCAATAGAAAATTGGTCCATAGCGATAACCGAGCTTCGTGAGGATGTGCTCCGCCATGAAGTGCATTATAATGCGCTCCTTGGCCCCGGCGAATTGATAGCGTCCCATAGCCAAATGGCGGGCCACGGGGTCAGTCAATTTAAACATCAACGGGAATACGTTGAACTTCTCTATTCCAATGTCCAACAGCCCGATTATTGAGTCGTACCAGCTCCGAAGCGTTTGCTGCGGCAGCCCATACATGAGGTCAAGCGATAGATTCTCAACGCCCATCTCGTTCAGCAATGTCACGAGTTGTATCACCTCCTCCAGACCGTGCCCGCGGTTCAATATACGCAAAATATCCCGATCTAGACTTTGAACGCCCAGTACGAAGCGGTTTACTCCGCCTCTAAGTAGAGTCGAGATGCGATCCGCGGCGTCCGCATGCTTCACAAGCGAGGGATGCAACTCAAAACTTACTTCTGACTTCGACAAATCAAAGCGCTCGTTAACCATGGCAAATAGCGTTTTGAGTTGATGGTTCGTCAAAAATGAGGGAGTGCCCCCTCCAAAAAACGCAGTCTCAACAGCTCTCCCAGCAAGCGCCGCGCCCGACCAAGTCATTTCTTTATTTAAGGCCGCCAAATAGCGTTCCACTCGCTCGGAAGATGGATTGATTTCCTTGGCGAAGTGGCAAAACGTGCAATACTGATTACAGAATGGGATATGAAAATAGAGGTCAATTGACGAGGCGACCTGAGTCAACAATCTTTCGGCATCCAGGTCACCCATTGCCTTGAGAGGAGGATATGTGCCGACGAGATAGTCGTTGTGCGCGTCCAGGTGCAGATTTCGCGATCTCAACATGTCGAGATTGATCTCGTACGAGCGGTCGATCGCAAATTCCAGGGCTTCGGAATAGCTGGGCGCGTTCATCTGTTGGGGACTCCATTAGCTTTCGTGTAGGAAAGCCGCGCTGGCAGCCGCGGCCGTACCACATCAATCTCGTCTTGCTCGTTACTGAAGCGGCGCGTTTCAATCAGCGAGCTGCATTCGCGCCCCACTCGCTGCAGCTCCGTTCGCAGGTCGCGATGCGCTCGGTGGTACACGGAGACGACTACAGATTGTCGACGAGAGGCAGATGTTTTGGCTAATGCGAATGCATGCGATACCGACCGCACTCAACCGTACAGCTATGGCGCTGACTTGTTTGGATCGAGCAAGTTTCATTTGAACTCCTGCGGCGACGACTGGATTGCATGGTCATGCGGATCCTTTTCCGTGTCCCAGCAATCGACGTGCCACCAAAGTCCGCTCGCGCGGGGCTTTTTTGAGGAACGAAAACCATGTGCTTTGCGCTGTATTGTCGGAATAGTTACGCCACAGCGTCGGCTCCCGGACATACGCGTCCTCAACGGGACACGGCCGAAAAACGACAACACGGAGCATCGAGTGACCATGATCGTCTCTCGACAGTGGGTTCTGAGGTGATTGGACAACACCCCACGTACTCTTCAACGGGAGCCAACGATTGAGCCCTTTGGCGCCGAGGGCGCTCCTGCCTCCTGAGTCGCGGCATACACCGCCAAATTGCCAGGTGGCCGACGATCGCTGGTGCACCGGCGTTTGGCGCGAACGCGCACCATGCGATCAGCTTTCCGGAACCCCATGTCGAGTCGCCCGGAGGGCTTTCACCTCCGGGCGCTCCCAGAACCGTACGTGAACCTCTCGATTCATACGGCTCCCGATGTTCGGCCGTTGCCATGACATAGCTGCCAGTGCTGTCAATCGGCGCTTTAATTGCGAGGTGTTGTTAAGCTGCCATTCTTTGTCTCCGGTGGCACGACGGCAGCGATCACTTCGTCGGAGCTGGTCGGGGTTGCGGAGACGGAGTGATCGCGGGTGACGAGAGAATCGTCAGCCGGAATTGGCTGAGGCCCGGCCTCTTTAACGGGTCAACTTGTTCGCGTTGATGTCGCAGCTGGGGTCATGGTCCTTTCCGAGGTAGCGGGCGCCTCATGTTGATGTCCGGATCCGACGCCTCAACGTTTGCAGCGGAGTGCGGACAAGCCGGGGCCAGCCGATTCCCATTTCTTCGTACGGTAGAGCAGGACAGTTGCGGCTTCGTAGAGATAAGTTCGCAGCAGTCGATCGCCCCAGCGTGAGATTCGGCCGTTCTGATCGATCTCGCCGGACTGGTTGCGTCGAGGCGTAAGCCCGAGATAGGCTCCAACGGCCGCCGCAGATCGAAAGCGCGACGGACCGTCGACCGTGTGCCTGAACGTCAGGGCGGTTACGACGCCCACGCCCGGGACCGTCATCAGGCGCGCGTCGTTTCATCCGCTTTTGCGAGCCGCCGAATCTCGTCGTCTATTTACTTTGCTGCCGACAGACCTGATCATGGACCAGCAAGAGAGGATCAACCACGGAACGCAGGTGGTGATCATCACCCAACAAGTCGTTGACCTGCTTCCGAAACTGAAGGCCTATAGCTCTTGGGAACAGCAGGCCGTACTCTTTGACGATGCTGCGGACTTGGTTTTCGATATCCCTTCGGATTGCGACCAGACGAGATCGCGCCACGAGAACGGCCCGGGTCCTTTGGCTCTCTTCGCTCTTGACCTTCACTTCTCGGTACCAGCCGACCCTGACCAGCTCGGCCAGTCCTCGGGCGTCATTCTGATCGCTCTTATTCAAGCGGGTCGAGAGTACGGCATGTGCGTGGCGAGCATCGACACAGACGACAGGAAGGTTAACGCGTCGGAGCTCGTGCCAAAGCCAGCTCGCCATCGCTCCAGTTTCAAAACCGATACGCTCAGCATTTGGCGCACGCTTGCAAAGTAGCTCGGTCAATGCTCCAGGTTCGGACTTGGCCTTGCCTTCGAACGTTACTCGTCCACTTTCGTCGATTACGCAGACTGAAGTTTCCCGTTGTGAGACATCCAACCCGACGTATTGCTTCATGGTAGCGCTCCGAATCGGTTGATTGCGAGTACCCGCCGTCTGCGGGTTGCCCATTCTGCGACAACACGAAGAGAGCCTCGGAAGCCGCGCGTCCTTAGACGTCGCCAAAGTTCAGTCCCGTTTCGGCGGCCGGCAACCCACTGATCGTCGAGCCATGGCAGGTGATGATCGAGCGAACTCTGCCGGGTCCGGAAGACATCATGGCGTTCGCCACGGATCACCTGTCGAACCAGCTTCCTGCTATGGCCAGTCTTGCGTACGATCTGCTTGATCGGTGTTCCGCTTTTCGACAAAGCCAAGATAGTTGCATTGGTCTCTTCGCGGCGAAGATATCCGTCATACTGCAGGCGCTCGGCCGCGGTGAGCAGCTTGGGATCGATCGTGGTCGCGCCGATGACGGTGCGGATCTGGCGCATCGATTTTCGGACGGCGTCAAGGAAGGCCCGACTGGCATTCTCCATCAAATGCCAACGATCGGCGACCTGTACCGCGTGCGGCAGGGCCTTTGCGGCCGCTTCGCCATATCCCCCGCCGCGGACCCGGGCAACGATCGCGATCGTGGGATGACCGGCAAGCCAGGCTTGGGCGGTCGCGGGCTCACGATCTGGCAGCAGGGTAACGATCCGGCGCCTTTCCAGGTTGCAGACGATGCTGGCGTATCGGTGATTGCGCCGCCAGGCCCAATCATCAGTGCCGATGACCTTGAGCGGGTCGGCCGGCGGACGGTGACGGCGTCGGACCACGCGCAGCAGCGTATCCTTACTCACCGGCAACATCAGCCGCTTTGCGAAGCCTGCCGCCGGTCGACTGCCAAGCGCCAGGCCGAGGTGATGAACGATCGAATCCATCCTCGCCGTGGGTCGGGCCGACGGCGCCAGAATCCCCTCGGCGAAGCGCTCAGTGAAGATTTGGCGCCCGCACAGGACGGCGTCGCAGCGGAAGCGGCGAGCGATTACCAGGAGCTGGACGATCCGCCCTGCGAGCGGCAAATCGGTCACGCGTCTTCGATATCGGCTATGGACACGTGGACGGTGATCGCGACGACCTCGTTCAATCGGCTGGCGGCGGCTTGTCCGCACTCCGCTGCAAACGTTGAGGCGTCGGATCCGGACATCAACATGAGGCGCCCGCTACGTCGGGAAGGACCATGACCCCAGCTGCGACATCAACGCGAATAAGTTGACCCGTTAAAGAGGCCGGGCCTCAGACCAATTCCGGCTGACGATTCTCTCGTCACCCGCGATCACTCCGTCTCCGCAACCCCGACCAGCTCCGACGAAGTGATCGCTGCCGTCGTGCCACTGGAGACAAAGAATGGCAGCTTGACAACACCTCGCAATTAAAGGGCCGATTGACAGCCAGTGAGCGAGGAGAGTCGGATTTGCGCGGCAAAGCCGCTCAAACCAATCTCGTGCCCCTTTGGTCTTGCGACGCAGCCGCTTGAACTTGCGGCGCGCCCAGGGGATGACAAAGGCATCGATCCTCTTCAGGGTCGGACGCAACTGCGTCCGATGGAAGGGGCCGTAGTAGTTGATCCAGCCTTGAGTGTACGGATTGTAGGCCTTGGCCAGATCCTGCAGGGACTTGTCGCTGTGATGGTGAAGAGTCCAGCGCCGGATCGTCCGGCTGATGGCCTTCAGCGCTTTTGGACTTACCGCGGGCATGAAGCCGTGCGCGTGGATAGTTCCTTGCCATACCGTCTTTCTTGCTCGGAATGAGAACCCGAGAAAGTCGAACGACTGGTTCGGAAAATCGCCACGCCGGTTCGCATCCTTGCAATAGACCATCTTCGTCTTCTCCGGATGCAGCACCAACTCGCAGGCCGCAAAGTGGTCGGCAAGCGCGCTCCATAACGCCTGCGCCTCGTCGGCGCTCTTGCAGTGACAAATGACGTCATCCGCGTAGCGCTCAAACGGGATGAGGAAAGGTTCTCGCCATCCACATATCGAACGCATGATGCAGAAACAGATTCGCCAGGATGGGCTTACTACTCCCCGTACGCAAAAGGTAACTTGCGTCGCCGACCGACGGGTGGCCGCCTCCAGGGGGCGAAGTCGGTCCGCCACCGGCGGGTGAACCGCTTGGCGCAGGAATCGAGTGGCGAATCACGATTGTGTCATTGGAGACCAGGATTTCTTTGACGAGGAGTCGGACGATACGTTGGCGCTCTGAAACATCTAACGTCTTCGCGGTTGCGCGTAGCCGTGCAAGAAAGCTTGTAATTGTCTCGGCCAGTCGCAGGTATCCACCGCGATCGGCAAGGTGACTCTGAATGGCAGCTAGTACCCGGAATCAGAGCTGAGTGATACGGCAGCCTTTGAACCGTTTTGGCGGACTCGTTTCTTCGTCCAGGCGAAGGGCTGTGCTTTTTCATTGTAGGCGCGGATGAA
>NZ_JBEGDB010000325.1:0-8393 GCF_043638955.1 Bradyrhizobium sp. 31Argb
ATCCGGGCGTTCACCGAAACTGTCCCGGCCCAAAAGATCGCTTAAATCACCGCTCTCCCGCGTTCTTCACGGACGACTCGGTCGCCTTCTCATTGAAGAAAGACATAAACGTACGTCCGGTTACTCTTTACTTGCAGGTAGGCCGTGTACAACCTGCCGTCGATAGTGATGCTTGTCACGGGCTGGTCGGAGCTCGGAAGCACGTTCTTCCACTCCATTGCTAGCCTGAGGTTTTTCGGTGCGCGCTGGTCGCCGTGGATCCAGTTTGGGACGAATGAACCGGTACCCGAGCCGGCGCGTATGTCGAGCCGAAGATCGATGTGGCGAAATTTTCCAATGATCCCGGGTTTTCCGGCGGCGGCAGGCTCGGCTGGTTGACGCTTGGGGCGGGCGAGTTGGCATCCCGTGTTGAGGGCCCGGGTCGACCTGCCGCATCGTCGGCTCGCCGAATCCTCCGAGGGTTGCTCAAGCGGCGCTGGAGTCGCTCCCGATCGGCGACGAGATTGTTGAGGTCGACCACGGCTGGCCACTGCCCTTGCGCCAATCGTCCGACCAGCTCCCGCGTGCCGTCCACCACGTAGACACCGCAATCATAGCCGTTGCGCTGCTGCGCCATCTCAGGCGACACAAGATAAGCGCCCAGATTTCGTGCGATGGTTGCTGCAGCCTCGCGGTGGTATCCTTCCAGGGAGTCGTAATGATAGGCAACCGGATTTGACCGATCGCGGCGATCAACGAACAGCAGTGACCAATGGCTGCCGCGGCTAGCAGGATCGGTAGCGGAGGCATCGCTCACTGGCAGGAACAGGAAGTCGGCCGTGTCGTTGCCGGTCCGTCTATCATTGACGATGCGCTGGAATGCGACCTCCATGTTCCACCCCAGGCGCAGACTATAATTGACGATGAGAGGATCCGCAAGGCGCGTACGGTCGGCGAGATTTGGCGCGTTCTGCCGTAGCTCCTCCTCGAGGAGCTCGTAGTCCCTATGGATGTGGTCGTCGCCCAGCCAATCGTCGGTGTCAAGCTGCAGCCCGCCGGGGGCGTAGGACGAGGTCGACGCAACCGGATCCAAAGCCCCGTCTTGAGCACCGAACGCCATTGGCGGATGAATCGGCGCATGATGCGCACCATCCTGCAGCGCGTGAGGCATGTATGGCAAATCAAAGAAGGACTCGAGACCGGCATAGGTGTCGGACGATTGAGCCGGCGCCACTTCCGC
The DNA here is from genome assembly GCF_043638955.1 of Bradyrhizobium sp. 31Argb. Taxonomy (NCBI): domain Bacteria; kingdom Pseudomonadati; phylum Pseudomonadota; class Alphaproteobacteria; order Hyphomicrobiales; family Nitrobacteraceae; genus Bradyrhizobium; species Bradyrhizobium sp. 31Argb. The sequence continues at coordinate 1,220 of NZ_JBEGDB010000325.1, forward strand.
ATACGGAGTGAACGGCAAATCGACCAGAGAACCAAGGCCGGCGTACGGGTCTGACGACTGAGCTGGCCCTGCGTCCGCCTTGGATTGCGCTGGCGACGGGACGGTGTGCCCTTCGGCGTGCCGAGAGCCACCGGCCCCGGACGCGCCCTCCGCCATTCTGCGGCGGTAATCACCCATCATCCTCAACCCAGTGAGGAGGTTGTGGTTAGCGGTGCCTGGGAACAATTCCTGAACGTGCTGCATCAGTGACGCCTCACCTAAATTGGCGATCTGCAGTCCCTTATCGTTGAGCGCCTCAGAAAGCCTACGCAGACTCGTAGAATAGATACTGACATTGCTCGGCAACCGCCCATCTCGAACGGCAGCCTCAGCCGCCCGATCGATGAGAACTTCATCTTCTTTCGGTACGTTGTATTTCCTTGAGCGGCTGGCCACTTCACCGGACCCACGATTGGCGGTGCCGGAAGCACCGGAGACATGTGATATCTCGGCAGCGGGCAGAGCGGCTTCTCTGTCGCTGCACAGGAAAGCGTAGAGTTCCTTCACGCAAATGCGGGCGTCCTTCTTGTCTTTTTGAAAGGGCGGGACGAGGGGCAACCTGATATCGGCCTTTTGGTAGAACGGACTGTGCTCTTCGTACAGCTGGTCAACCTTCTGCTCGATGTCGGCGCCTTGCAGCAGCGGCCGGTTGGTGTCCCTCTTGAGGCGCCTGCGGAGCTCTTTCAGCTCGGTGTCGAGCCAGATCGACCTCGCCTTATTAAGGACCAGGGCTTGATTGGACTCCTTGCCAAAGCAGCCGGCGCCGGTTGCGATGACGATCGGCCCTCTCTCCAGCTGCTTGGCGAGCTCTTTGGTCTCCAGGTCCCTGAAGTGCGCCTCGCCGCGGCCAGGGTCGGCGAACATCTCCAACAGATTGCCGTGCTCGGCGACGATACGCTTATCGATGTCGACAAACTCCACCCCCAACTCCTTGGCAAGCTGGGCGCCGATGGTCGCCTTGCCGCTCGCCGGCATGCCGACGAGCACGACCGGCCGCGTACCGAGGGCCGCGAGGATCTCGCCGGCTTGCGGCGAGCGAGCGACCGCAATCTGTTGTCTTGCGACGGTGAGCGACCTGGAGGTCCCTGCCGCCCTCGACCTGCTTTCTCTTGGCGAGCTCCACTGTAATATGTCCCAGGCACCATCAGGAACGGGGACCGGCTTGCATTCGCTCTGCGCGAGCTTGGCCCAGTAACTGGCCGGCGTATGGAACTCGACCTCAAAGCGATAGTTCTGCGCGGTTCTGAACGCCGCGTGAACGCCGCGTAACCGCCTCGTGTCCATCCTGGTGAACCAGTTGGTGGTCTCGACGTGGCTGCAGTCCCGCTCCTCGAAGGCCCGTACTGCGTTCTTGAAGGTGGGCCTAAATGTCTCGTCCGGGATCTCGAAGACATGGCGCACGGCATTGGTGACCAGTTGGGCCTCCGGCGCCGCGCTCACGCTCTGGCCGGTCAACTCGTCGGCTATCCAGACCTGCCCGCGCGACCTTTGGTCAAGATGCGGCACCTTCACCTCGATGCCGTCCTGCCGCAAAAGCTCGGCAACCGCACGCACAGTTTCGGTAATCGCGCTTTCTTGCGCTTCGGCGTGGGCGGCGTCAAGCCTGGCGCGCTCCAGGGCCTGTTCGCTGCTCAGCGTTATCCTGCTGGCGGGGTCGTCGTCGGCCGAGATTGCTAAGGCGCTGGGCAGGATGCTTTTTTCGACGGCGAGTCTGATCGAGGCTTCCATGACCGAGGCCGCCAGCGTGGGGTTGTCCTTCAGATCCGCCAGGCTGCCATCGACGTCGAACCGGCCCTGGTGGAGCTTTGCCGCCTGCGCCTTGACATAGGGCGCCGGCTTGAAGCCCGGCCACCGCTCCAAGAGCCGCTGCAATCCGGTGGTTTTTTGCATGAACACCCGCGCACCGGTATCGGACTTGTAGGCGTCCGTGCCGACCTTGATGCCGACGCTCAACAGATTGATGGCGCTTTCATGCAGATCGTCCGGGTTGTAGCCGTCGGGCCGCGGATCGATGCGCGGCTGGTAGTGGTTGAGCAGGAAGTCGATGCGCTTCCTGGCGTCAGCGGTTGCCGGATAGGATTCGCTGAGTTTCGGGAAGAGCGCGCCGGCGTCGGCGCTGACGGCGGGCTTCGCGCCGGTTGAGGCCACGGATCGCGCTAACTCCGACTGCTCATGAGCCGGCTCGCTATTGAGCTGCAGGTTCCAGTCCTGGAGCTCGGCCACTAGCAAGGCGGCCAGTTCGCAGGCCACCGGATGCCTGGCGGCCTTGCTGTCTTCCCCCGCCCTGGCGATGAGCTCATGGAGGGTCTGGCCATCCGGCCGATCTTCCTGCAACAGTGCGCGGATGTCGGCGTTGAGCTCAGGATGAATGCCCTCGTAGGTGCCGAAGATGGCACGCTCGGCAAACCAGCGCTGCGCCTCTAGCGGCTGCGCCAGCATGTTGCGCTGCAGGCAGCTGTAGGTCTCCAGCACCAGCCCGGTGGCCGACAGGATCTGCTTGGACCGGCTGAACTGGTAGCCGCCTTTCTCAATGGCCGGCGTGTGCGACTTCGGCGGCTTCATCGAGGCGATGCCGCGCGCCTGCAGCTGCGCGTCGAACTGGCGCACATGCTCGTAAAGGCGAGGCCGGTCGCCGATGATGACGACGGCGTCGCCGTCAAAATCGCCGTCGAGCTTTTTTTGTTCGGCGCTCGGAACCGCAACCAAAGAGCCGGGCGCGAACACCTCCGTCGCCTGCAGGATGCCGACGCACTCGAGCGCGGTGTCGGCCTTGACCCGGTCCTTTGCCTCCAGCCAGCGCGAATGGCACTTTACGTCCTCGGCAGACATCACCACCCCGCGCTCGGCGAAGTCCGCCGGCCACATTTCGTCGGGCACAACGATCAAGATGCCTTTGGCAAAGAAGGTCGGATCGTCGGCGGCAAGCCCAGCCCCCGACCTGTGCGCGACATTGAAGCTGTATTGGAAGGCTACGCACCGATCCAGGAACGCCGCGGTCCGATCGCCATCGCGCGCCGACCTGACCCGGTCAGCGGCGAACGGGCGCAGGTTGGGCTTGTCATAGGGGGAGCGTCCGACAAGCACGCCAGCGTCACGGGTCAAGGTCTTGCCCTTGCCCGTCGGCACATGCAGGCATTCGTCGCTGGACGGCACGGCGATAGCGCCCGAACCCTCGATATGCCCGCCCGTGACCGTCCGGAACAGCTCCTCGACGGTGAGGCTTTGATGGGTTTCGAGCCAAGCCAGAGCCTTCTCGCGGGTCTCCTGTGCCACCTCGACGCTGCGCGGATAATGTTGCAGCGCCGAGGGCGGTACGGCCGATTGCCTTTTATCGGCATATGCAGGCATCCGCTCGGGAGCGTCGTGGCGAGCCCGGGCAATGGCCGGCATGCGCTCGGCCAGTGAGGCCCTGATGAAGCCACAGCCGTCATGCGGCCGCAAGGCGATCTCGCCGTCTCGCCCCTCGAACCGGAAGGGATGCGCTGCGCCTGCGGGGCGGTCGGGCAGAAGGGACAGCTTGAAGCACCCTTCCAGCGCATAATCATGCGGGCCAACGTCGGGGATGCCCGGCGGCGCGGCAAATCCGCGGCGCTGGGTATAGTAATAGGCTTCCTTGAACGGCGCCCAGGCCCGCGACAGCTGCTCAAAGGCCGTACCCGGAGCCGTCTCGGCATAGGGGATCGCCAAAAGCTTGCCGCTTGGGGCCTCTGCGGCCGCGAAGGGCAGCTGAGAGGCAAGCTTGTTCAGGCTCTCTTGCGGCGGCTTCAGTTTGCTGCCGCCGAACAGGTCCATGCGGTAAGGCACGCCCTTCACGGTGAACGTGCGTTGCAGCATGGCGCCAGTCGGAGTTCCCTTTAGCTGCACCGCCACCACCTTCACCGCGCCCGAGGTCAAGCGGTGGAAAATGGAATAGCGCAACTCGGCTTCGCTGGCCAGCGGCCGGCCTTGCATGTCGACCACCGGCAGCCGCATCAGTCCGGCATCGCCTTGCGGCGGTCTCGGCTCGTGGTCCATGGCCTGAAGGACCCGATGGACATCGAAGCTGGCGGCTGCATGCTGGGCCTGGACCATCGATGCGTTCTGCGCCATGAAGGTGTCGAGCGCTTCGAGCGGCTCCTGCGCCTCGATCTCGGCGATCACGTTCCAGCTCTTGTGGGAAAGGTCGGCGTCGATGAGGGCGCGGGCACTGTCCAGGATCTGCCTGGTCTTGCCGTGCAGCTCTTGCTGCCTGGCCTGCAAGGCGAGTTCGTCGCCCTCGAGATAGGGCCGCCGGTAGAGCGTCTCCAGCACCGCCCGGGCCTTGAGCACCTGATGGATCGAAAGCGCCGGGAAGCGGCTTGCATTGGCGCCGCTGGTGCGCTCGGCTTGGCCTGCCTTGAGATGGGCATCGATCTTGTGTTCCACCACCGGCTGGATGGCGTTGAGCAGGTTCAGCGCCGACCTGCGGTACCAGCGCAACACCGCCTTAGGGCTGCGAGCCAGTGGCAGCAGGGAGGCGCAAAGATTGCCCATCGTCTCGAGGTTGTTGTCGAGCTTAAACCCGGGAGCGGCACGTAACTCCTCGAGCCGGTCCAGCCCCGGCCGTGCCAGCGCACCGAGATCGTCCAACAACTGCGCCGTGCCCAACGCCTTGAATATACTCGCGATGGCATGGACATCGGCCTGCTGCAGCCGATCCTCGGCATATTGGAGGTGGTGCGCCAGCTGATGCAGCTGGTCCTTCAGCAAGGCGGGGTCGGCGACCTCGCCGGCGGACTCTCCCTCCTCGATACCCCGCGACAGACCGTTGGCGATCCTGACTAGCGCAGGCGTGCTGAAAGTGCGGAAGCGACGGCCCTTGGAACCGAGCTCGCCGGCGATGGCAACGATCGCCTTGCGTGCTTTTTCTTGTTCCGGCCACTTGCCGAAACCGTTCACCAGATCGGCCAATTCTTGATCCGAGAATCCGCCAAGATTGCCGGCGCGGGCAACCACCACGCCGGCGATGGCAAGCGTCGCTTCACGCGTCTTCTGCTGGTCCGGCCATCTGCTGAAGCGGTACACAAAATCGGCCAACTCTGGATCCGAAAATCCGTCGAGATTGCCGTCGCAGGCAACCACCGCGCCGGCGATGGCAAGCGTCGCTTCGCGCGTCTTCTGCTGGTCCGACATTGCGTCGGAGATGCGGTGCGGGCCTCCTTCGCTATCAGGACGCCCTGCTTGTCCAAGCAACTCTCCGGTGCTGCCCGTACTCCCTCTCCGATCCAGCAAAACGCATCTCAGGGCCTGGGCATCTTGATGACGCACGGGCTCGACGGAACGCGACGAGGCGGTTTGCCGAACCGGGGTGGTCGGTTCACGGCCATCATCACGCTCCGCCGAAGCGGCGGACAAGATCAATGGATTGGCTTCCTGCCTGCTGCTGGCCCACCGCTCGAGGCACCACTGCCGATAACTGCGAATGTCCGCCTCTGAAGCCATACCGCCCGAAGAATCTAAAATGCCGTTGCGGTCCATGATCCCCATAAGGCCGTCAGTAGCGCGTCCCTGTGACGGATTTCGCAAAAGACGAGGGCGGTCATGCAATGCGGACTCACGGCGATTCAAGCGAGAATTCGGGCGGCGTTCAATCCCGGCCAGCGCCGTGCTTAACTCCCGCGACATACTGCCCAGCGAATTGTCTTCCCCATCGGATGATTCCACCCAGCTCACAGCGCTTGGCTGCTCCAGATGGTCAGTTGCTGTCGTAGAAGCTTGCGTGCTCGAATGCTGGATTTCTTCATCTTCTTCCATGATGGTATACAAAGCACGATTAGCCCAGGCTCGCTCGATAAAATCCATGCCTAGCCTCCCGTTTTAGAAGCGCCCGCCGGTTTCTGATCACGGGATATTGCGGAGTCTAGCTTACGAGAAGCTGACGATCGCGACGAGAGTACCCGCGTCAGGGTGTGGTACGCGTCATAAGCCCCCCCAAGCTCGCCGAATAGCAACTATGGATATCAGTGTGAGAAAGCTTGGAAGCTCGAGATTTCCAAATGCAGCAAGGCCACAGCATCCTTTCTCCAGTTCGGTTGGGTGGCCCCTTAGCAGAAAGTAACGCGTCCCGGCTAAGCTACCATCAGCCTCGCGTCATTTGCCGGCCACTGAGGCCGCCTTCTTCCCGTTTCAGTCCTGAGACTCGACCCGCACCGTCGTCTGGACAGCGGGAGCACGGGCTCTTTCTCCGTCCATGCAAATACCTAACCAACCAAGAGTCACTGATCCGTACGAGCGGAAATCAAGCAGCTACGCCAGGCCGCGCCAATAAGGCAAATTGAGCGATATCGATCAGGCAGCGTCCGAAATCCAGTTCAAAAGAGCTGTCTTCGGTTTGGCGCCGACCGAGAAATCGGCCACTTCGCCGCCCTTGAAGATCGCGAGCGTCGGAATGGAGCGCACGCCCAATTGGGCGGCGAGTTCCGGGTTTTCATCGATGTTGAGCTTGGCGACCTTGATCTTGCCTTCCATCTCGACGGAGATTTCCTCGAGGCTCGGAGCCATCATCTTGCAGGGATCGCACCATTCGGCCCAGAAATCGACGACGACGGGTGCTGCGGATTCCAGAACTTCCGACTGGAAGTTATTGATATCGACTTTCACGGTAGCCATGGCTACTCCTTTGACCGAAGAAGATGTTGAACCACATGTGACGGTGCGGTGCAGAATTTTTCAATTATCAACCCGACCATGGAGGCTGTAGAACTCATGCGCAGCGCGCGCGAAACGCTGCTACCGGCTGTCCTTTGACAGCCGGCCTTCCCCACTGACACGCGGCTGCGTGCGCAAGTTTTTCAGGTTCACCAGCTACGGGCAATCTCGCGTAATCCGTCGTTCCGATCGTATCTGCTGCTTCGCGGCCGCTGCGGCTCGCTGGTGCTGCCGACCTCGCCCCCCCCCCGACGCGACAGAAGCCTTTCCGTTACGCTCGCTGGGAGATCCAGCGCTTTGTCCTTATTCCTTTCTTGGCCAACCCTCTGCAGAGTTTGAGCAAGTGGCGTGAATGATGGCTTTGTGTAACTTAGGCCTCTAGCCTTTAGCAGCTAGGAGCCTGTCCGAGTAGTCCCTGTTCAATTGGGCGGGAGTGTGATTCGATTTGGTCCATGAGCAAGTATTTTCG
>NZ_JBEGDB010000326.1:0-8352 GCF_043638955.1 Bradyrhizobium sp. 31Argb
GCGTCTTGGCCGGTGGCCACCGGCCAAGACGCTAAATCGCTTCCATCGCACAAATCATGCCCGTGCAGATACAAGGGACCTATCTGTAGCACAGGGTTCCGCAAGTTTTTCGGGATTGGAACTGAACCAGTTCGAGGGGCAGGTTTTAACCTTCTTTACTTCACGAACGGAGGCGCCAATGGAACAAGCAAGGCCGCTTCGCGCAAGAGCGCTCGTCGTTGAAGACGACCCGATGCAGCGGCAGATGATCGGGCTCTTGCTGGAAGAGAGTGATTTCGATGTGATCGAATGCGCCAGCGCTGAAGCTGCGGAGGTGGTTTTGCAGCGCGACGGCGAGGACCTCGATCTGATGATGACCGATGTCGAGCTCGCCGGCTACAAGGACGGCGTTGAGCTCGCCCACATCGCCAAGCGCTGCAATCCCGCCCTCGGCGTCATCGTCACCTCGGGCAAGCCGCTTAGGCGGAAGCTGCCGGATGGCGCGAAATTCTGGTCGAAGCCTTGGGCGCCGCTGGATGTGATCCGCGAGGCGGAGCGGATGGTGCTGGCGCGGGTTGGCGGGCGCTAGGGCATAATCCGATGCGCGTTGTGGGCTCCGATCGGGGGCGCAAAATCAAACGGCGGGCCGCAAGCCCGCCGGTTTGATCAACCCCGGTTTGAGCGCCCGGGCAGGGCGAGCGCGCGCCGCCGCCCGGGCTGAAAACAGTTACTTCTTGGCCTTCTTCTTCTTGGTGGCCTTCTTCGCCTTTTTCGCCTTCTTCGCTTTCTTAGCCATAGTATCCTCTCAGGGTTAAATGGATTGAAACGCGACACTGAGGCATGCTTGGCGGAGGGCCAACCTCGCAACATCCTCGGTTGAGAAGCTCAACAGATTCGCGGCGTGCTGCCGCGGGCTGTCACCTCACTGTCATCGTGTTATCCACAACTGTTACGCATTTTTACGCGATTTTTCGCCGAACCTGCCACGTTCCGCCGCGCGCCACACGCTCTCGGCGCCATCGAACGGCCGGGCGGGTAAGGTTAATGCTGCGGAAATTCGATCTTCATTGTTTCAAAACCAAAGCACCGAGTAGGCGATCGAATTGAGATTCCGTTAAGCCAGACGACGGCATGTTGCCGGCCGAAACAGAGCCGTCACGGGCGGTCCGTTCACCTTTGGGAAGGGGCAGGATGCACATCCTGGATTTGCGGTGCTGAGTGTTCCGACGCTGTGGACGGTGTCTGTCACCAACTTCTTCGCGCTCGGCCTGGTCTGGGTCTATGTGCTGCGCTGCTATCCCAAATTCGAGGCGGCGCGGTTCTGGACCGCCGCCGCGTTTGCGGCAACCGCGGGCGCGGCGGCGTCGATGCTGCGCGGCGTGGTCGATTTCCGCCTGCTGCTGATCGGCTGCAATGCGCTGCTGATCTTCGCGTGCTGGTTCGTCGTGATGGGCGTCCAGCGGTTCTACAATGTCCCGATCTCCTGGCGCGCCCCCGCGCTCGGCACCGGCCTGACCTGCATCGGCCTCGCCTATTTCCAGTTCGTGCAGGACGACATGCCGATGCGGATCGCCATCTATTCCCTGGGACAGATCGTCCCGGCAGCGATCACGTTGCATTTGGTGATGATGCGGCGCGAAGACCAGAATCCCGGCGCCCGGCTGGCCGCTATCTGCAGCGTCCTTCTCATCATCGCCTATGCCGCTCGCTCCGCCCTCGCGCTGCTGCAGGTCGGGGGCGATCTCTCGATCGTCGACTTCAACGGACTTCAGGCAGCCCGGATCCTGATCGTGATATTCCTGTCGATGGCCTGGAACTTCGGCTTCCTGCTGATGGCGATCGACCGGCTGCGCAACGAGGTCGCCGATCTCGCGCTGCTCGATGACCTCACCGGGGTCGGCAACCGCCGCCATCTGCTGCAGCGGCTGACCGAGGAATGCGCCCGCTCGGTGCGCAGCGGCGAGCCGTTCGCGCTGCTCGTGATCGACCTCGACGGCTTCAAGGGCATCAACGACACCCATGGCCATGCCGCCGGCGACGCCTGCCTGCAGCATTTCTCACTGATGGCGCAGACGAGGTTGCGGCCGGCCGACATGCTGGCACGCAGCGGCGGCGACGAGTTCTGCATCGTGCTGCCGTCGTCCACGCTGGGCGAGGGGGCGATGATCGCTCGCCGCGTGCTGGAGGTGTGCCGGGCCGATGCGGCCGAATGCTCGGGCAAGGAGATCCCGATCGCGGTGTCGATCGGGGTCGCGCAATGGACCATGGAGATCGGCGCCTATCCGGACCGGCTGATCGCCGCCGCCGACCGGGCGCTGTATGAAGCCAAGAAGCGTGGCCGCGACGGCTACGCGATCTCCGAGCCGGCCCCGTCGCTGGTGCCCGAGATCGCCGAACATGCCTGACATCGCGCGGCGCAAAACGGCGTGAAGCCGCCTCACGGGGGCTGATGCATGAACCTTCGCCTGCTTGCGGCGGCGCTCTGCACCGCCGCGCTCGTCACGTCGGTCTTCGCGCAGACGCCTGACCTTGCGGCGATCGCGCGATCCTCGGGCGCACCCGAAATCCCCGGTCTGAAGATGGTGTGGCTGGCGCCCTGGGGCGACGTCGCAAGATCCCATCCCTGGCGCAACATCATCGTGCACCAGACCGAGGGCCCGGCAGGCTCGGCCCGCGGCGGCGCACAGGCGCAATCCAAAAACCCGAGCCGGCGTGGCGTGATGGTGTGGGTCGAGACCGACGGCACGGTCTATTGGGCGGTCGACGAGAAGCTGGTGACGACCCATGGCGACGGCGCCAACCGCAACGACAACAAATATATCGACAACGGCGCGACCTATCGCCAGGTCGTTGCCGGCAATTCGATCGGCGTCGAATTCGCCGGCAACTATCCCGACGTGACGCGCCCGCCCACCGAGGCGCAAGTCGCGGCGTGGCGGATCCTGGTGAAGGTGCTGCGCACCCGTTACAACATCCCGCTCGAACGCGTCTACGCCCACAACTGGATCGACTTCAAGGACGCCCGCTATTGCGAGGGCTGCGCCTTGGCGAAGATGGCTAAGGAGTGGGGCGAGTAGGCGGGAGCCGCGCGTTCAGCGGGTTCATGGCCGCAAAGAAAAAGCCGGCGTTGCCGCCGGCTTTGACCGAGTGATTTGTCTGGTGCTGTTAGTGCGCGGCTTCGAGCGCCGCTTCCTGCTTGGCGATCGTGCCTTTGACGGCCGATTGCACCTTCTCGAAAGCGCGGACCTCGATCTGCCGCACGCGTTCGCGCGACACGCCGAATTCGGCGGCGAGGTCTTCCAGCGTCATCGGCTCGTCCGCGAGGCGCCGCGCCTCGAAGATGCGGCGTTCGCGCGGGTTGAGCACGTTGATGGCGCCGGTCAAAGCCTGGCGGCGATGATCGAACTCTTCGCTCTCCGCCATCAGGGCTTCCGCATTCGGCGCGGTGTCGACCAGCCAGTCCTGCCATTCGCCTGCTTCGCCGTCGTCGCGGATCGGCGCGTTGAGCGACGCGTCCCCGCCGAGACGGCGGTTCATGTCGATCACGTCCTGAGCCGTCACGCCAAGGCGGCTCGCAATCAGCTTCACCTGGTCGGGGTGGAGATCACCCTCGTCCAGAGCGGAGATCTTGCTCTTCGCCTTGCGCAGGTTGAAGAACAGCTTCTTCTGGTTCGCGGTCGTGCCCATTTTCACGAGCGACCAGGAACGCAGAATGTACTCTTGAATCGACGCCTTGATCCACCACATGGCGTAGGTGGCGAGACGGAAGCCCTTCTCGGGCTCAAACCGCTTCACCGCCTGCATCAGGCCGACATTGCCTTCCGAAACGACTTCGGATATCGGCAAGCCGTAGCCGCGATAGCCCATGGCAATCTTGGCCACGAGTCTGAGGTGGCTGGTGACGAGTTTATGTGCCGCGTCGCGATCGTCGTGCTCGCGCCAACGTTTGGCGAGCATATATTCCTCTTGCGGTTCCAGCATCGGGAACCGACGGATCTCGGCGAGGTATCTAGAAAGACCGGATTCTCCATTGAGAACCGGTAGAGTGGCTGTACGGGCCATACTTGCGCCCTCCAGTGGTTCAGGCCCCCGATAGCGGCGGGCCCGGCAGGCCGCCGCTGTGTTAAAGCCGGCCGGCTTGCGATGTTCCGCGTTGGATATTCAACGCAGGTGCACAATACACCCAATGGGTCGTGATAGGGAAGGATTGCTGACGTCACGTCCGCGTGTGGCTGGTATAACCTATTGTCATATCAATGCTTTTTCAAGGGGTGCGTCATAGCGCCACCCTCAAGGCTGCGTTTCAGGAGAAGCAGATCCTCCGGTAGAGGCGCTTCCCAATGCAAAATTTCCCCGCTCCTGGGATGCTCGATGGTAAGGAGGTACGCGTGGAGTGCCTGGCGGCCGAGAGCGGCCAGCGCGGCCTGTGCCTCGAGCTCCAGATGGCTGGCCTTCGTCTTGAAATGCGGGCCGTAGACCGAATCGCCTAGCAAGGGATGGCCGATATGGGAGAGGTGCACCCGGATCTGATGGGTGCGTCCGGTCTCGAGCCGGCAGGCGAGCAGGGAGGCGACCGGCTTGCCGTCGCGCCCCTGAAACACTTCCTGCAGCTCCCAATGGGTGTCCGCCTCGCGACCGCCTTCGCGCACCGCCATCTTCTCGCGCGCATACGGATGGCGGTCGATCGGCGCGTCGATGGTGCCGCGCTGGCGGTTCGGCACACCCCAGATGAAGGCCATATAGCCGCGCTCCATCTCCCCGGTACGGCCATGGTCGGCAAATTGCGCGGTCAGCGACTGGTGGGCCTGGTCGTTTTTCGCGACCACCATCAAGCCGGTGGTGTCCTTGTCCAGCCGATGGACGATCCCCGGACGCCGCACGCCGCCGATGCCGGAAAGGCTGGCGCCGCAATGGGCGATCAGGGCGTTGACCAGCGTGCCGCTCTCATGGCCGGCGGCGGGGTGCACCACAAGGCCGGCCGGCTTGTCGATGACGATGAGGTCGTCGTCCTCATAGATGATATCGAGCGCGATATCCTCGCCCTTGGGCTCCGGCGGGACCGCTTGGGGAATCTCGACCTCGACCGTGTCGCCTTCGGCGACGTGGAAAGCAGGATCGCGGACGGGAGCGTCCTTCACTGTGACGGAACCGGCGAGGATCAGCGCCTTCAGCCGCGACCGCGACAATTCCGGCAAGCGCGCGGCAAGGACTCGGTCGAGCCGGGACGATCCCTCATCGCCCTGAACGACGACGGCCAGCCGTTGGGCGCCAGGGCCGGCACCGTGCGGGACATCAGGGCACGGGGCGCCCTGTTCTTCTTCGTTCACGCTTACTTTCTTCGGCAAAACCGGTTTCCACTTCCGCAGATCATGTTTAAAGAGCCGCCCATGACCGACGCAACGATCCCTGAACCGACCCAAGAGCAGGCCGCCCTGATCGCGCGGGTGCGGCGGATGATGCTGATCGCGGGCCTGACCTCGGCGCTGGCAGTGGCCGTGGTCCTCATCGCCGTCGGGTATCGCTTTTACCGCGGGGAGGGAAGCCCTGCCGCCACGACCGACATCACGGCGGCCCTGCCGAAGGGCGCCCGCATCGTGTCCACCGGCACCGCCGGCGACCGCCTGGTGGTGACCCTTGATATAGGCGGGGCCACCGAAATCCGCACATTCGACGCGAAAACGCTGAAACCCGCAGGAAAACTGCGCTTCGTCAGCGAACCCTGAGCCAACCTCGCTTGCAGTTTTCGGTTTTCGAGGCTATTGCCTGAGACCGCAACGCTCCCTTCGTCTAGCGGTTAGGACGCGGCCCTCTCAAGGCTGAAACAGGGGTTCGATTCCCCTAGGGAGCGCCATGCGATGCCTTTTACATTCGCTATTTTCTCGGACGCATCAGAACGACTCCAGCTTGACCGGCCGATGCTGGGATAAGCCGAAATTTCGGCTGGCGGATAACCCCAAACCGCGCTTAGGCTTTGACGAACGCGACTCGGTGCCGCCCGAGCGTGTTACGATTCCCCAAATCCATCATGTCAGACGCCAATAACGAGCAACTTCGTCCGCCGCCAAGCTGGGAAAAATTCGAGGAGATCTGTGCCGATCTCTTCGCCCGCATTTGGAACGATCCGAACGTCGTCCGCTATGGGACAAGCGGACAAGCGCAACTCGGCGTAGACATCTTTGGCAGGGAAAACGGGCACAGCGCCGGAGTCCAATGCAAGGGCAAGCGCGACTGGCCGCCAACAAAATTAACTATCGCCGAAATCGACGCGGAAGTTGAAAAAGCCAAGACCTTCACGCCCAAGCTCAGTTCCTACATTATCGCGACAACCGCTGAGAACGATACGCGGGTCACCGACCACGCCAACAAGATATCGCAAGAGCACGAGAGGACCGGCCATTTTCGTGTAACCGTTTACGGCTGGACCGAGATCGTCAGGCGCATTCAAGATTATCCCGGCCTTCTTAAGAAGCATTTCAACAGTTTTACGTTGCGGCGCTTGGAAGAACTGATGCCCGACGCTGTCGCAGACCGCGTCGTCGAGCGCTTGAATGCCGCCAATTCCGCAATTAGTGCCACGGACCGCGAACAGCCGCTTCAAAAGAGGCCCGATGCGCTCGGCGACAAACTCGCTGATGCCTTGGAATGTGACGTGGAAAGCCGGTATGTGCGGACGCTCCGGAGATCGATGTATCCGGAGATGCACAAGATTGACGAGTTCGCTGCTCTTGCCGCCGAAGCAGTGGAAGCCGCTGGCTCGCTATCTAGCGGATTGCGCCGCCAGATCCTCCTCCGCGCTTCTCGATCCGCGTCAGTTAATGGATGTATCGACGACGCCAAAGCCCATCTAGCGGCTGGTCAAGCACTGGCCGGCCCAACCTCAGATATCTTGGCGAGAGCCCGATTGGCCGTCGCGGAAAAGCGCCCCAATCAGGCCATACAATTGCTTCGCGATGAAACAGATGCGGATGCTCGTACAGTCCTCTTGAGCATTCTGTTTGCCGAGCGCGGCGATGAAGAAGCCCTGCGCTGGTTCAAAGAAAGCGGGCTCTCGCTCTCGCAGTTTTCGGCACCCGCCGTTCATATGCTGGCACTTGCCTATCTCAAGAAGAATGATTTGGGTGCCGTGAACAGCATCTTGGCCGAAGCAACGCCTGCCCAGCTCGCGGATGCGCCCTATCTGTATTTCTTTCGCGGCGCAATGCGTTTCGCTCGTCTGCTGCCGAAGCCTGAGCAAGCCACCGCGCTTTCGGGCTTGCCAATGTCCGTTCATCATGCGCGCCCGATCGTCAATGACACGGAGCTTTCCGCGCGGCTAGACGAAGCCATGAATGATTTGCGTCAAGCGTTGCCTCTTGCATCTAATCTTGGCTTGCGCTTTGCGCCTCGAATGATCGAGTCCTACCTCCTGTGGTGCGGGTTGTTGCATCCGATGCACAAAGCGGAAGCGTTGGTGCGGCTTCGGCACGACATGGAAGAGCCGAGCTTGGCCGTAAGCCGCATCCAGTACGCCTTGGCCTATGATCCAGATTACTCGCCTTCCAAACTGCTAACCTATTTGCAGCGGCGCGACGGCTTGGGCGGCCTTAACGACGACGAGCTACGCGCAATGTTCGTCATTCTGCTGGACCGAAATGATGCTGCGGGCCTCGCGGCTCTCGTTGCGGAAAAGCGGCAGCAAGCCGAAGCATCCTTTGGCAAGGAGCAGGTTCTCTACCTGGAGATTCAAGCACTTGCCAAGAAAGGTGATGTGACCTCCGCCAAAATCGTGCTGGAGAACAGCCTTCTGGCGTTTGACGAAGCTCACATTGCGGCGTTGCGCGCTGAAATCGCGACGGCCGAGGGGGCCGACCCGGTCGCCGAACGGCTACATCTGTATGAGACCGCGAAGACGCCAGAAGCGCTACGGGCGCTCGTTGGCGCGCTCGTGACGAAGAAAGACGATATCGGTATCGCTAAGTATGCAGAATTACTTTTTGCGGAAACCGGCGATCCTCGCGACATTGCCTTCGCCGCCCAGGCAGCGCTACGAGCTGGCGACGGGGACACCTTCGTTCGTCTGGTAGAGGCTCATCCAAATCTGAAGGCTAACGATGTCAACTTCTTGTGCAGTTACGGCTGGCAACTGTTTCGCCTCGGGCGGCTTCGGGAAGCTAAGCAAGTTGCGGAAGACGTCGAGCATCGGTATCCCTTGTCTCGCGACCTTCCTTTCGAATTCGCTGTAGCGCTCGATACAGGTGACTGGGAAACCCTTGCGGGACCATTGACGGCCGCCCTTGAGTCATCGCGCAATCTTGATGGCTCGTATTGCCTCACCTGAGGATGTTACTTTCGCTTGACGGATGTAGCTCCGACTGTCGGCCGGTCCGAGGTTGC
>NZ_JBEGDB010000327.1:0-8347 GCF_043638955.1 Bradyrhizobium sp. 31Argb
CGCGAAACTACTTCGCCGTCGTCGCCATTGCCGCCACTCTGCTCTGGATAAGGTAACTGTCCACACGGCCTAGTCCGGCGTCGATGAGGATGGTCCGACCGCCGCTACGCACCACGACCGCGTTCAGCGCCCAGTCGAAAGCGTCCGGCGGCAGGAACATGTCATTCAGCCAGGCCGCCCGGATGGCCGGGTCGGCGTTGTGTCCTAACATTTTGGTGGGCAGCGGTAGTACTCCATCGCTGACCACCAGCACGTCAATCTCGCCGACCTTCAGCGCGTAGCGCGACGATACCAACTCTTCTGGCCCCGATCGAACGGAGTGTGCGGTCGTGTCTAAGCTCATGTTCGTCTCCTGCTGAGTGTTGCGGATCATCTGGTTCATCTTCGAAAACTCCTGCGTTCAATCTTGACGCTCGATCCTGGGCGGGCGTGCTTCCCGCGTGGAAATCGCGGTCAATGCTGGTGAGGTGTTCAGAGGTCAGTCACCCGCTCAGGATCGGCCGACGCCAGCGCAGCGGCACGCTCAGCTCGCGGCGGATAGATCCAGACGGTGTTGATATCCTGCTTGGTCTTCTTTGCTTGCTCGCCGACCATTTCGACTTTGCGTTCCCAGCCGCGCGTGAAGAGGGCACCGGCTTCGCCGAGGTCGAGGCAGGTGACGTAGGCCTTCTGGTGATATGGCTTGGTCGGGACTCCCAGGAGCTCGGCGGCGGCATTGTGGCCGGCAAAGGCGCCCATCCGCGTCGCGTGCTGGCACGACATCAGCGCGTAGTTGCCGACATCGTCGCATGCAGCTCTCGCGGCATCGCCGGTGGCAAAGACGCCAGCCACCGACGGCACGCGCAGATCGCGGTCGACAAGCAGTCGGCCGAAATTATCGCGTTCGGCGGGGATCTGCGCGGTCAACGGAGCGGCGCGAATGCCGGCCGCCCAGATCACGGTCGCGGTTTCGATGTGTTCTCCATCGGAAAGCGTGACACTGGATTTGTCGAGCGAGGCGACACCGGCGCCGAGCCGGGTCTCCACGCCGCACTTGCGCAGTGCGTCCTCGATGACGGGGCGGGGACCTGCGCCCATATCCGGGGCGATCGCATTGTTTCGATCGACGATGATGACGCGCGGCTTGGTGTCCTTGCCAAGGATCGCACGGAGCCGTGTGGGGATCTCCGTGGCCGCCTCGATGCCGGTGAAGCCGCCGCCGGCAACGACGACCGTATCGCGCGCCTTCGATGCCGGCCGATCCGCGAGACCACGCAGGTGCCGGTCGAGGGCGATCGCGTCCTCGAGCTGATCGACGCTGAACCCGTGCTCGGCGAGGCCAGGAACATTCGGACGGAACAGCCGGCTGCCGGTGGCCATGACCAGGCGTTCGTAGGGGAGCGTCTTTCGTGCGCCCTTGGCCGTGACGATTTGCACGGTGCGAGACTTGGTGTCGACCGTCTCGGCGCTGCCCTGCACATAGACAACATCGATCGCGTTGAGGACATCCAGGAGAGGTGCCGTCAGGGTCTCCGGCTTCGGTTCGTAGAGCCGCGGGCGAACCACCAGCGTCGGCTCCGGTGAAACCAGCGCGATCTCCAAATCCTCGGGCGAAACGCCCTGGATGTCGCGCAGACGGGCAGCGGAAAGTGCAGCATACATGCCGGCGAAGCCGGCGCCGGTGATGACAAGTCTCATATGATCTTCTCCTGTGGTTGGGTTTTCCTAGACGTGCGCGCGCGTCGTCGCCGCTTGCCATTGGCGCCAAAGCTTGTTGCGATCGATGACGACGCGAAGACGTGAAACGAAGATGGTCGCCGCTTATGGTGCGGGGCAATTCAGCCGTGACGACATTGGCATGGCGCTCTCGCATGCCGCGCGGCAGCCTCTCGAACCCAGCGGCCAGCCGAGTTGAAAAACAATCGGCAGAGCGGGCTTTGGAGGCCAGTCCTTGTAGAATATCTGGGCGCCGGCAATCATTGGACTGGTGCTTTGCGCAGCTTGTGCCGATGATTCCGTTCCCTCGCCCGCTGCTGAGGTGAAGCGAACGGTCAATGAAAGTCCGTACACAAGTGCGGTCGCGACGACTCTGCGTCGCCGTGTAATTGCAAGTGGGCTGCCGAAATCCTTCCAGGCCATCGCTTCTCTCCGTCCGTTTGTAGGCGTGGGCACGGTGATGATGTAACGAACCTGATCTGCGACTCCCCCAGAGCGATTGCCGTACCTGCAGAGCGATTGCTGCTAGCGCATGCGTCGTCGCCAATCGCTTGGAGTCTCGCCGGTCAGCTTCTTGAACGCCGCCGCGAAGGCGGTCTGGGAGGCGTAGCCAAGCGCCGCTGCGACCGACACGACGGATTCGTCAGTGTTGCGCAGCATGTTCATTGCCTGCTCGAGCCGGTACTGGCGCAGCCAGGCGTGAGGCGAAAGCCCCGTGCTTTCCTTGAAGGCACGGCAGAAATGGAAGCGCGACAGGCCAGCGTCCGATGCAAGCGCAGCAAGAGAGACGTCCGCGTCGCTGTCCGAGCGCAACCGCTCGATGGCACGGAGCAGGACCTTCGGCGGCAGCCCACCCATGGTCGGCTGAAACGTGGTTGGCGAGCCCGTGTGCGCGGCCAGAAGGCGGGTGGCCAGAAGATTCGTGAGTTGCTGCCTGAAAAGCGCATCCAGGGCCCCATTGCCCTCCAGGCAATCGGCCGCGCTCAAGAGCAATCGGGATGTAATGGGGTCGGGATGCGCCGTTCGCTCCAGGAGATCGCTCGGTGTGGCGGTGTCGGCTTCGCGGGCAACGCGCTCAAGCGTTGCGGGCGGAAGGTAGAGTTGAACGACATCAACAGGTTTCGGAATGTCCCACCGGGAGCTTGAGCCGGCCGGAATGATTATCACGACCCCAGGACGAAATGTTCCAATCGCAACCGATCGTCCTGACCGCCGCTCCATGCGCTGCATCGAGCCGTTGTAAGCCATGATGACGTGGTCGGTCATGGGCTCGACGACGTCGTGCAATGGTTCATGTTTCCAGTGGGCGATCCCGGCACCGGAGGGATCCAACGCCATGCGAAATGGTGTGGTCCCGAGCACACGGGCCATCTCCACATCGGCAGGACGCCCATCGGCAATCGGCGCGTTGCTCTGGCGCGCCTCAGATGCGGCTGGCGGACTATCCTGCCGTGGATCGCGCAAGATCGGCTTATTCATGGACGTATGCTCGCATTCCAAAGGCCATGCGCTCACTGCGCGCAGCCGTGTCGTGGGACAATGAGGCGTGGAGCCAGTGCCTCTCGTATGCTTCCAATGATGTTGGAAGGTGCTGCACGAGGGTATCGCGCAGCGAGTCTAGTCTCGCAGGTTCAGCGGATAGACTGACGCTTCTGCTCTCCGGTCTGGCGCCGTTCTTGGGTTCGAGGCTCGGTATGGGTTCTAAGGCCCGTAAAAGTCCGGCGTCTTTCCCAAAGCGGCCATGCTTTGCCAGATCCTGCTCCAAGCGCGCCATTGCGACACTTTGTGATTTGTCGCCCGAACTTCTGATCGAGATGGCCAAGCGACGCAGTAGCGCGCTTTCATGCGACAAAAGTCGTAATCATGTGCCGCGAACGCCATCGTCTTGCCGCTGTTGAACAAGGTCGTTGAGCGAGTCGTTTCCCGCTCTCGGTCGGGGGCGCTGTCGGCTCTTTCACAAACGCACGCTGGAATCGCGCCGTGATTTGCCACCTCGTCGGGCGGAATGTTTCTTGCGACCAAGCCGCAAGGGTCGAATCAAATTGAAATCGCTTTGAAATTCATTTTGTCGTGATTGGTCCGGTATGCTGTCAGGACGGCTACGCATTCACCGGGCGAGCGTGGACAGTGGCTCACTGATCCTCGATACTGCCAGCGTGGCCTCGCGGACGACAATGACTCGCATGGTCCAATTCCATTGATGAGGTCAACCAATATGAGACAGGCGGGCGCCTACGGTCAGAGGCTCGGGCGACGCTTCCGCCTGAAGGAGGCGCCCTCGCTGGTCACGCGTACATTGCGCAGCGCCGAACTCGCCGTGACTGAAACCCGGGACGATGATCCCGTGCCAGGTCTTTCCGGCTCGATGCCTTCTGAGGATGCCTATCTCGTCAGCCTCAAGTTTCGCGACTACCCGGACTGCGAGTGCTGGGAGCGCGGACGATGCGTCATCAAGACGGATGTCGATGGTGGCGCAACCTATCTGTACGACCTGAAGCGCAATCCCCGTTACGTGATCGACAAGCCGTTCCACTCCATCTTTTTCTATCTGCCGCGCGCGGCGCTCGACGATATCGCCAGGCAGGCCGGCGCACCGCTCATTGGTGAACTCGCCTACGAGCCGGGTATCGGCCATGACGACGCGGTCGTCCGTCATCTCGGTGCGTCGCTTGTGGAAGGACTGCGTCGGCCGGACGAGACCAACCAGCTGTTCGTCGATCACATGATGCTCGCGCTCACCGCGCACGTCGCCCAGACCTATGGCGGACTGAAGCGTGCCACCGAACCGGCCCGCGGCGGTCTTGCCCCGTGGCAGGAGAAGCGCGCCTGCGAAAGGCTCGAATCCGACCTCGCCGGAAAGATTTCATTGGAGCAAGTCGCGGCGGAGTTTGACCTCTCGGTCAGTCATTTCTCACGCGCATTTCGCATCTCCACCGGCCTGCCGCCGCACCAGTGGCTGCTTCGCCAGCGCGTGAAGGCGGCCAAGCAGTTGATGACTGTTCGCGACCTGCCGCTGTCCGAGGTTGCGATATCGGCCGGCTTTGCCAATCAAAGCCACTTCACGCGGGTCTTTTCGTCCGTGGTCGGCGTCAGCCCGGGAGCGTGGCGTCGCGAAGCGCTCAGCGCCCCGGACGAGAAGTAACTTAAGGATAATACCGGGCGCCTCGTCCGATCAGCGACGCTTCGCCAGTGAGACGGTGTAGGCGGCGTGGCGCGCCGCAAAGATCTCGTCCGGCGGATGGCCGATGCCTTCGGCGAGATTTGCTGGATCGAAGATGGACGCGTCGCACGCATCATTCGCTTCAGGACCGGTGATGACGATCGTTCCCAGCCGCACCGCTTCGCGATTGTCCTCATCCGGCCATCGAATGGTCACGTCCATGGTGGGATCGCCGGGACGGTCGAGCAGCGCCATCACGTTGAACCGGACGTCGCCTGCAGCGATCCGGTTTTCGAGGTCATCGTGCAGAAAGTCGGCGGACTTCGCTTTGGCCTCGTCTTCGGTCAGCGTGATGTCTCCGCCGACAGGAACGACCATGAACTTGATGAATCGCGTCTCGCGCTTCGAATTCGTTGCGGGAAAGGAGTGCACTCCCCAATAGGTCGTACCGGCAAAACTCCCGGGCAGTGGACGCGCGGCGATGTAGTTTGCCTGATGCAGCGTTTCCGGATTGGCGGCGGAGAACGCCTTGACCTTCGCCATATCCGGCTTGCCGTCCGGTCCCGGAATGCGCGCCTTGAGGAACGCCTGCATCTGGTCGAGCGTTCTTGCAAAATGCACCGGAGCGCTTTCGGCGAGAATGTCGGAGCGATGGCGATCGTCGCCGAGCTTGAAGCTGAAGCCGCGCAGCACGAGGTTGTTGGTATCCGCGACGTTAGGATTGCCGCCACCGACCGAGAAGCGCGCCAGCACGCGCGACGGTCTGGTGAAGCTTGGGGATTTCGTAATCTCCGCCGCTCGATCCGACGGGGCATAGGTGCCGCGAACGCAACGGCCCTTGGCAAAGCTCGCGCGCACCTTTGGCGGATCACCAGCTACCGCTTTCAAGGCGTCGACGATGGACGCGGGCGTGGCCGCGCCAGTTGGGAACCGGGACATGGCGGGACCTTGGCTTTGAGTGTTCAATACGAGTTCTAGGCGACGTACCGGTCCGGTGTCT
Organism: Bradyrhizobium sp. 31Argb; assembly: GCF_043638955.1. Classification (NCBI taxonomy): domain Bacteria; kingdom Pseudomonadati; phylum Pseudomonadota; class Alphaproteobacteria; order Hyphomicrobiales; family Nitrobacteraceae; genus Bradyrhizobium; species Bradyrhizobium sp. 31Argb. The sequence continues at coordinate 5,856 of NZ_JBEGDB010000327.1, forward strand.
TTCCCAAAGCGGCTGTCCCTTGTCCGATCCTGCTGCTACTAGCCATCGCTGACGAGAGGGGCAGGTCGTCGCGCACGTTACACCTGTAACACGATAGGCCGGTCTCGAAATTATTTGGTATCGCTCGCCCCATAGCGTCTGCAGTGGCCGACATTTCATCGTCCAACGCATCGATTTTGATTTTTGGGGCAGTACAGGATGTTCGAATGGCTCGAGCCCGCGGCGTTGATCGTCATCGCGGGATTGCTGGCATGCTCAGGTATTCGTAGCTGGCGATCGAAGAAACCAATTGTCAAATGGGGCGGAGCAGGTTTGGCGGCTTTGGCTTCCGTCATTGCCTTCTCGATCAGCGTGCTGCTGACCATCGGACTGTTCAAGCTGCACGCACGCAGTGCGCCAGGCGTGGACTTGAAGATTGCGGGGACCGCGGAGCAAATCCGGCGTGGCCAGACGATCGCGGACAGCTTTTGCAGCGGCTGCCATACCAGGACCGACACGCTCACCGGCGGCGGGGATCTCGGCAAGGATATCTCGTTGCCGATCGGTTCGTTTATAGCCGCCAACCTCACGCCGGTCGGGCAATTAAGCCGGTGGTCGGACGGCGATATTTTCCGCGCCATTCGCAACGGGGTCGATCCTGACGGTCGCTGGCTTGTCATCATGTCCTACACCAATGCCGGAAAGCTGAGCGACGAGGACACCAAAGCGGTGATTGCCTATCTCCGCAGTCTGCCTGCTCTGGGAGAAAAGACGATAAATCCGGCCGATCGTCTCACCCCGCTGGGCATCGCGATGTTGGGCGCGGGCATGCTGCCAACGGGCAAGCCCGTCTCAACAGAACATGTTACCGCGCCACCAGAAGGTCCCACGTCGCGATACGGTGAATATCTCATTTCGTATCAAGACTGCCGCGAATGCCATGGCAAGGATCTGACCGGCGGCAAACCCGGCCAGCTCGCGCCGCTAGGGCCCGACCTCAATGTCGTAAAGGGCTGGAAATTCCAGGAGTTCGTCGCCACCATGAGGACCGGTGTCGATCCGAACGGTCACACCCTCGGCAATCAGATGCCGTGGCAGCCGATCGGCAGGATGGAAGATGACGACCTTCGCGCCGTTTATGAGTATCTGACGCATCTGCCCGCAGCCTGAACAACCCCGTGCGGCGCTCGCATCCTTAGAATGAGGGCTAGTTTTTCGGGCTCGAATCCGCGCCCAGCAATTGGCCGGTCTTGCGGCTGAGAAAATGCAGTCGCGTGCAGGCGGGGCAGCTTACCGCCGTGAATTCGTTCTGATCGGTATTATCTTCCTCGTCCAGGCTGTGCTGAACGTTGAGATGGGTATTGGGGCAGACGAAGATGAAGTGTCTCATCCGCTCTTTGTCGAAGATCTGCAATCGGACGATTTGATCTAGCGCAAGGTTTTGGCCCGCGGAGGCGAAATGCCCCCACGGCCCGGTGCCGTTATATGACGCGCGATGCATCCGGATGGTTTGATCCAGAACAAACCGCGGAGAATGGTACCGAGATAGCCTGCTGTCGTTGTCGAATCGTGTGCAGCTACGACCACGTTTCGCGCCGTTCGGCAGACTGAGGACAAGTACCGGAGCTTCATCATGGGCAAACTCAAGATTCCGCATGACGCCATCGTATTCGTGGGCGACGGGCGGAAAGCGCTGTTCCTCCGCAACGAGGGCGATGAGAAATTCCCCAATCTGAAGACCGAGCGAGTCTTTGAGCTGCAAAATCCCTCGACCCATGATCAGGGCAGCGAGCGGCCCGGACGCACGAGGAAGCCGGGTTCGGGGCAGCGAAGTACGGTCGAGCCGGTGGACTGGCATGATCTCGAAGAGCACCGGTTCGCGCGACAGGTGGCGGCGGCCGCCGAGCAGGTCATCCGCAGCGGCAAGGCAAAGGCCCTCGTCGTCGTGGCCCCGCCGCGAACCCTGGCGGAGCTTCGAGTTGCCTTTCATGCTGACGTGAAACGGCATATCCTGGCTGAGTTCGACAAGGATCTCACCAAGCATCCTGTCGGCGAAATCGAAAGGCATCTGGTTGGATGATCCGCGGGTGATGCCCGCTGATCTTGATGCATAACGTGTTCTCACGCGCCTCTGCGGGAGAAAATGACGTCCTCTGTTCCTCGAAAGCGGCGTGATGCAGTGTGGCCAAGCGTCGCTCGGAAATCGTCTGGTCTCACGGACCCATCGTTCCGAAAATCACACCGCGCTTTGATGCCGCCGCGTTTGAAAGCGGAAGTTCGGGCATGGAGGACGGCGTCCACCTGTGGTTCCGCGCCTGGTGGGGATCTGCGCTGCAATTTCGGGTCATCGCCTATTCGGCTTGCGCGAGATCAACGCGAGGCCTCGCGGGCTGGCTCAGCTAGCAGAGGAAAAGAGGAGCTACGCGGATGGCGCGCTTGGAGTGCCCCCCAAAAGTGAGACACGGGAAATTAGGGACAGTTCTCTAACGGAGAACGTATGCCCAACAAATCCC
>NZ_JBEGDB010000328.1:0-8231 GCF_043638955.1 Bradyrhizobium sp. 31Argb
AAGGCTTCCTCCTAAAAGAAAGCCTTGAATCACGTTCAATCTGATTTGAGAATCCCAAGAGTCCACACGGCCTAGGGTTTGGCTTGGCGGCTTCGGCGTGGCAATTTCCGGTCAAACGGCGAGGAAGACTTGAGGAACGATAGGGCGGATGACGACCACGACTGACGATCTGCGATTGGCGGCCGATTTCGCGCCGGCGACTTACGAGGACTGGCGCAAGCTGGTGGACGGCGTCCTGAAGGGCGCGCCGTTCGAGAAGCTGGTCGGCAAGACCTATGACGGGATCAAAATCGAGCCGATCTATCGCCGCGCCACCAATGCCAGCCCGATCGCCGGCCGAGGCCAGGCTGCGCCCTGGCAGATCATGCAGCGGATCGACGATCCCGACCCGCGCCGCGCCAATGCGCAGGCGCTGCATGATCTCGAGAATGGCGCCACCGGCCTCGCGCTGGTCTTCGCCGGCGGCAGTGGCGCCTATGGTTTTGGACTAGAGCCAACGGCCGAAGCCGTCGACAAGGTGCTCGACGGCATCTACCTCGATGCCGGTATCGCGCTGGATCTCCAGATCGGCCCGCAATCACGGATGGCCGCGATCCACGTCGCGGAATATGTGAAGCGCAGGGGATTTGATCCCGCCAAGTGTGACATCCGTTTCGGGCTCGATCCGCTGGCGGCCTGTGCGGTCTGGGGCTTTAGCCCCTATGAGTGGAGCGAGATCGTGCCGGCGGTGACCGGCGCCGTCAAAGGCCTGGTGGCGCTCGGATTCAAGGGGCCTTTCGCCGCTGCAGATGGGCGGGTGATCCATGATGCCGGCGGATCGGAGGTGCAGGAACTCGCCTTCGTGCTGGCAAGCGGGGTCGCCTATCTGCGCGCCCTCGAACAAGCCGGTGTCGCGCTCGAGGATGCCCAAGGCATGGTCTATGCGCGGCTCAGCGCCGATACCGACCAGTTCCTGACGCTGGCGAAATTCCGCGCGCTGCGGCTCTTGTGGGCGCGGGTCGAACAGGCCTGCCGACTGACGCCACGACCACTGTTCATCGCCGCCGACACCGCCTGGCGGATGCTGACGGAGCGCGATGCCTATGTGAACATGCTGCGCGCCACCATGGCCGCCTTCTCGGCGGGGCTTGGCGGCGCCGACGCCGTCACCGTGCTGCCGCACACGCTGGCGCTCGGCCTGCCCGACGACTTTGCCCGGCGCGTTGCGCGCAACACGCAGCTCATTCTCTTGGAAGAGTCCAATCTCGCCAAAGTATCCGATCCGGCGGCGGGCTCCGGCGGCATCGAGGCGCTGACAAAGGAGCTTTGCGAAGCTGCCTGGTTGGCGTTCCAGGAGATCGAAAGAGCCGGCGGCATCTTTGCCGCGCTTCGAGAGAACTTGATCCAGCGCAAGGTCGCCGCTACGCGTGCCGCGCGCGAGGCCAACATCGCCAAGCGTCGCGACGTGCTGACCGGCGCCAGCGAGTTTCCGAACCTGCACGAGGCCGATGCCACGGTGCTGGAAGCAAAGCCGGTTGGGCTACCACCTTATGGCGAGGCCAAATTCAAGTTTGACGCGCTGTCACCGATGCGGCTCGCCGAACCCTTCGAGGCACTGCGCGACAAATCCGACGCAAAGCTGAAGGCGAGCGGGGCGCGTCCAAAAATCTTCCTCGCCAACCTCGGTACGCCTGCAGACTTCACCGCGCGCGCCACCTTTGCGAAGAGCTTCTTCGAGACCGGCGGCATCGAGGCGGTCGACAACCAGGGATTTTCCGATCCGACAGCACTTGCCGACGCCTTCAAGGCCTCGGGGGCCACGATCGTCTGCCTGTGTTCCTCGGACAAGGTCTATGCGGAACACGCCGCCGCCGCGGCCAAGGCTCTTCAAGCCGCCGGCGCAAGGCATATCTATCTGGCTGGACGGCCGGGGGAGCTGGAAGCCGCACTGCGCGCGTCCGGCGTGACCGATTTCATCTTTGCCGGCTGCGACGCGCCGGCGACGCTGCAGGAAGCCTATAGGCGGATGGAGTGAGCATGACGTCGAGCCAAAAACCCGTTCTGACCGGCGGCTGCCAATGCGGCGCGATCCGCTTTGCGGTAACGGCGGCGCCGACGCGGATCAGCATCTGCCATTGCCGGATGTGCCAGAAGGCCTCCGGCGCGCCGTTCGCCTCCTTCGCCGACATCGAAAAGAACGACTTCGCCTGGACCCGCGGCAAGCCGGCCTCGTTCCGCTCCTCTTCGATCGCCGAGCGCGATTTCTGCGCCGCCTGCGGCACGCCGTTGAGCTTCCGCCGCATCGACGGCCCCCGTATCGAGATCATGACCGGCTCCTTCGACCGGCCCGACATGGTGGCGCCGACCCGGCAATACGGCACTGAATCCCGCCTCGGCTGGGTGGTCGGCATCGCCAACCTGCCGAGCCAGACCACGCAGCAGAATTACGGACCGGAGAAGATGGCGACCATCGTCAGCCACCAGCATCCGGACCACGATTAGAATGAGGTGTGATGGGACGAGAGCTCTGCATAAATCTTCGTTCCGATCTGGCCCGGCTTACCGATCAAGAGATCGCAGAGGCACTGCAAAGAAATTGGGTCGAATTCGAATCTGCGAATGCAAGGTCGAGAAGCAGGTTGCGACTGTCGATGCGAGGACCGATCAGGCATCCATGGGCGTACCGCCTGTTGTCTCTTGGATGTGTGACCGGGCCTGGCTTCTCGGCTTATCTCGGGAACATTTGGATTGGGCTTTTTCCTTACGAGAAGTTACATTTGACAATGTGCGAGATACGCGACTTGCAGGACGAGATCCAAAGCCGTTTGGCGAGAACAACAAAGAGCGCTTGAGCGATGACCCGTATTCCCAATTTTGCTGACGTCGCATTCGAGGCGATCGCTACATCGCGGCCCGCTGGAAGCTTGGATCCCTGGCTGACGCCCGAGGGCATCCCGGTAAAGCCCAGCTATAGCGAGACCGATCTTCAAGGCATCGACTTTCTCGAGACCTGGCCGGGCATCGCGCCCTATTTGCGCGGCCCCTACCCGACGATGTACGTCAACCAGCCCTGGACCATCAGGCAATATGCCGGCTTCTCCACGGCGGAGGACTCCAACGCCTTCTATCGCCGTAACCTCGCGGCAGGGCAGAAAGGCCTCTCGGTCGCCTTCGATCTTGCCACCCACCGCGGCTATGACTCCGATCATCCGCGCGTCTCCGGCGACGTCGGCATGGCCGGCGTTGCCATCGACTCGATCTACGACATGCGCACGCTGTTCGCTGGCATCCCGCTCGACCAGATGAGCGTGTCGATGACCATGAACGGCGCGGTACTGCCGATCCTCGCGCTGTTCGTGGTGGCCGCCGAGGAACAGGGCGTGCCGCCGGAGAAACTGTCGGGCACCATTCAGAACGACATTCTGAAAGAGTTCATGGTGCGCAACACCTACATCTATCCGCCGTCGCCCTCGATGCGGATCATCTCCGACATCTTCGCTTTCACGTCGCAGCGGATGCCGAAGTTCAACTCGATCTCGATCTCCGGCTACCACATGCAGGAGGCCGGGGCGACGCAGGATCTCGAGCTCGCCTACACGCTCGCCGACGGCGTCGAATATCTGCGCGCCGGCCTTGCCGCCGGCCTCGATGTCGACCGCTTCGCGCCGCGGCTGTCGTTCTTCTGGGCGATCGGCATGAACTTCTTCATGGAAGTCGCCAAGATGCGCGCCGCGCGCCTGCTCTGGGCCAAGCTGCTCAAGCCGTTCAACCCGAAGGACCCACGCTCGCTCTCGTTGCGCACGCATTGCCAGACCTCGGGCTGGTCGCTGACGGCGCAGGACGTCTTCAACAATGTGATGCGCACGACCATCGAGGCGATGGCGGCGACGCAGGGACACACCCAGTCGCTGCACACCAATGCGCTCGATGAAGCGCTGGCGCTGCCGACCGACTTCTCCGCCCGCATCGCGCGCAACACCCAGCTCTTCCTGCAGCAGGAAAGCGGCACCAACCGGATCATCGATCCCTGGGGCGGCTCCTATTATGTCGAGCGGCTGACCCGCGATCTCGCCGCAAAAGCCTGGGGCCATATCCAGGAAGTCGAGGAGCTCGGCGGCATGGCGAAGGCGATCGAAGCCGGCGTGCCGAAGCTGCGCATCGAGGAAGCGTCGGCCAAGACCCAGGCGCGGATCGATGCGGGTAAGCAGGCGGTGATCGGCGTCAATAAGTACAGGCCGGAGAACGAGGCGCCGATCGACGTCTTGAAGGTCGACAATACCAACGTGCGGCGGCTGCAGATCGACAAGCTGAAGCGGCTGCGGCAGGAGCGCAATCAGAAGGACGTCGAGCAGGCGCTGATGGCGCTGAGCCGTTCGGCCTCCGAAGGCAACGGCAACCTGCTGGCGCTCGCCATCGACGCCGCGCGTGCCAAGGCGACCGTCGGCGAGATTTCGGACGCCATGGAAAGAGTGTTCGGCCGCCATCGCGCCGAGATCAAGTCCATCACCGGCGTCTACAAGCGGGAGGCAGCCGCCATGTCCAACCGGGTCGAGAAGGTGCAGGCGCTGATCGACGCCTTCGAGGAGGCCGAGGGCCGCCGGCCGCGCATCCTGGTGGCGAAGATCGGCCAGGACGGCCACGACCGCGGCCAGAAGGTGATCGCATCGGCCTTTGCCGACATCGGCTTCGACGTCGATATCGGGCCGTTGTTCGCCACCGCCGACGAAGCGGCGCGACAGGCGGTGGAAAACGACGTGCACATCCTGGGCGTCTCCTCACTCGCCGCCGCGCATCTGACGGCGGTGCCGGAACTGAAGGCCGCGCTGAAGAAATACGGCCGCGAGGACATCATGATCATCATCGGCGGCGTGGTGCCGCCGCGGGACTATGAGGCGCTGTACCAGGCGGGCGCGGAAGCGATCTTCCCGCCGGGCACCGTGATCTCCGACGCCGCCGAAGAGCTGATCCACAAGCTCAACGCCCGGCTCGGCCATAGCGAGGCGGCGGAGTAGTTGATAGACTACTAGCGAAGCCGCTGAGAGTTGTGCGATGACGCGTGACGAAATCATTGCTGCGATACGGAAGAACACCGACGCCATAAAGGCGACGGGTGTGTCGAAGCTTGCCATTTTTGGCTCTCGCGTACGCGGCGACAATCGGCCTGACAGCGACATCGATGTGCTTGTCGAGACCGAGCCAGACGCCTCGTTCTCGCTCCTTAACTTGATTAATGTTGAGCATATCATAGAGGATGCGACCGGATTGCAGGCGCAGGCTACCACGCGACGCTCCCTCACTCCCCGCTTCGCGCAGCGCATAGCGGACGATATCGTCGAAGTGTTTTGACGTGCGCCCAACCCTCGCTGATCGAATCGATCACATCGTCGCGGCGATCGACCATATTCGACACATGGTGGCTGGGCACACGCGCGAAAGCTTTGCCGCTGATCTGGTGGCGCGACTAGCGACGGAAAGATTGCTTGAAATCATTAGCGAAGCGTCTCGGTCTATTCCGACGGAATTGAAGGCGAGAGAACCTGGTATCAATTGGCGAGGTTTGGCCGATCTTGGAAAATGGCTGCGCCACGCTTATCACCGAACTGACGCGGATTTGCTATGGAACATGGTCGAGCGCGATCTCGAACCTCTGAAGCGCTTCGCCGGACAAATTGCCAAGGAAGTCAAACCTTGACCTTACTGAGCAAATTAAGCATCGCGCTGGCATTGAGCGTCATATGTCTCCAGCCGGCCTTCGCCGATCCGAAGCCGGACGCTTTGGTCAAGAACAGGAGCATCGAAGCCACCGTCTATCTCGACGACAAGATCAAGGCCGATCCCACGCTATCAGCCAATTGCCTTGCCGAAGGCAGGAAGTGGGTCGACAAGAGCGCGGCCGAAGCGGCATCCACACGGAAGCAGGATCCGCAACTGTTCGACCGTGGCGGCTGGACCTTCGAGCGCAAGTACAATGTCCGCTCGGTGGTCGGTGGCCGTTACGCGAGCATTGTCCGCAACGACTACATCAATACCCGCGGCGCGCATCCGAATTCGGACGTCAACACGATCCTGTGGGATTCCACCGACAAGAAGCGCATCAGCATCCGCCCCTTCTTCACGGAGACCGCCGACGACGGGCCGACCATGAAGGCGATGCTGGAGGCGGTCATCGCCTCGTTGAACGCCGAGAAGAAGAAGCGCGGCGCCGACGAGACCGCGACCGCCGAGTGGTACAAAGAACTGAAGCCGACGCTGCTCAAGATCGGCGCGGTCACGCTGGCGCCTTCGAGCGAGGCGGGCAAGAGCTCCGGCCCGACCTTCCATTATCCGCCCTACGCGGTCGGCCCCTACGCCGAAGGCCAGTACGTCGCCTTCGTGCCATGGGAAACGCTGAAGCCATATCTGACGGCGGAAGGTGCCAGGATTTTCGGGGGATCGCGGCCAAAAGCGGATGAAGACGATCAGCAATGAGCGGCACCAAAGCGCTCGACATCAACGCCCTCGCCCATGACCTGCGCGCCGGCAACCGCGCAGCGCTGGCGCGTGCGATCACGCTGATCGAAAGCCGTCGCGCCGACCACCAGGCGGCGGCGCGTGATCTGGTGCAGGCGCTGCTCCCGGAGACCGGCAAGGCTTTTCGTGTCGGCATCACCGGCTCGCCCGGGGTCGGCAAGTCGACCACCATCGACGCGCTCGGCATGTACCTGATCGAGCACGGGCACAAGGTCGCGGTGCTGGCGGTCGACCCGTCGTCGGCGCGCACCGGCGGCTCGATCCTTGGCGACAAGACGCGGATGGCGCGGCTCTCGGCGTCCGAGCAGGCCTATATCCGCCCCTCGCCTTCCTCCGGCACGCTCGGCGGCGTCGCGGCAAAGACGCGCGAGGCGATGCTGCTCTGCGAGGCGGCCGGCTTTGATGTGGTGCTGGTGGAGACCGTCGGCATCGGCCAGTCCGAGACCGCGGTCTCCGACATGACCGATTTCTTCCTTGCGCTGATGCTGCCCGGCGCCGGCGACGAGCTGCAGGGCATCAAGAAGGGCCTCGTCGAGCTCGCCGACATGATCGCGATCAACAAGGCCGACGGCGACAATCTCAAGCGCGCCAATGTCGCGGCGGCCGATTATCGCAGCGCGCTGCATATATTGGCACCGCGTTCGCAACACTGGCACCCGCCGGTCGAGACCTATTCGGCGCTGGCCGGTACGGGCATCGACAAGCTCTGGCAGAAGATCGTCGAGCATCGCACCGCGATGAACGCCTCCAGCGAGTTCGCGGCGCGACGGCGCGAGCAGCAAGTGAAATGGATGTGGTCGATGCTGGAGCAGCGGATCATGGCGCGCCTGCGCTCGGACCCCGCGATCCGCGCCAAGGTGAAGAAGACGGAGGCCGAGGTCGCCGACGGCCGCATCTCGCCGGCGGTGGCGGCCGAGCAGATCGCGGAACTGTTGCGATGAGCGAAAAGCTCTCCGTGCTCGTCACCGGCTTCGGTCCGTTTCCCGGCGCGCCGTTCAATCCGACCATGCCGCTGGTGAAACGGTTGACGCAGCTTCGCCGTCCCGCCTTCGATGACGTCAAGCTGACGAGCCACATCTTCCGCGTCACCTATGACACCGTCGATCGCGAATTGCCGGAGCTGATCGCGCGCGTCCGTCCGCGGGTGCTGCTGATGTTCGGGCTTGCCAGTCGCACCGCGCATCTGCGGATCGAGACCCGCGCCCGCAATGCCGTCACCACGCTGGTCGCCGATGCCGGCCGCCGCCGCGCGCGCAAGGGCTCGATCGTCGACGGCACTGACGCGACAATGTTCGGACCGCATACCGCAAAGCTGCTGCGCGCCGCGCTCGCGACCGGCATCGACGCGCGCGCTTCCCGCGACGCCGGCAGCTATCTCTGCAACTACCTAAGCTGGCGCGCAATCGAGGCGGTGGACAAGACCGACGGCCTGCAGCTCGCCGCATTCGTCCATGTGCCGCTGATCCCGCGCCAGGGCACATCGCTGCGCAAGGGAACCGAGCGCATCACGCTGGAAGATCTCGTCGATGCCGGCGAGGCGTTGCTGATGGAAATGGTGAAGCTGGCGCGGCGGCCTTTGTCGTCCCGGGCTTGACCCGGGACCCATCACCACAGGCGCGGGTTGTGTGAACGCCGCCCCAACCGAGCGTAGCAGCCAACAGTCGGGGTTGATGGGGTGGACGGCCCCCTACGGCATCAGTTGTGCCAGAATGAGGTTGTCGAAATCTCAAACGAGGGAGCCG
>NZ_JBEGDB010000329.1:0-8226 GCF_043638955.1 Bradyrhizobium sp. 31Argb
CTGCCGCGTTGACCACATGCCCACAGCAACTGCAGCAGACAGCGTCTCTGGCTGCGTGATAGAAAGGGATCAGGAGCAGTCAGTTTCCAACTAACAAACCGGTTCAAGCGGTCCCGCTCCGCGGGTCCATTTCATCCTGCCTGGCGCGCGCCGACAGCTTGGTCGGATCGCGCCGCTTGGCCACATGGGCGGGGTAGGTCGAAGGGGCGATCGGCAAGACCCTGCAGATCGGCTCGACCCCATACGTCCCACGTTGATCGTCGATGAAGGCGATCATGGCTTGGACCGGCGGTCGAGCTCCGCCGTCGCAAAATAGGCGCTCGCCTTGCGCAGGATCTCATTGGCGTGCCGAAGCTCACGGTTCTTCCCGTTCCAGGGCCTTCAGCTTCTCAGCCATGTCGGTCGGAACGCCTGCCCGCTGTCGACCTCGGCCTTCTTGACCCAGTCATGCAGCGTCTGCGGCGTGCAGCCGATCTTGGCCGCAATCGAGGTCACCGCCGCCCAGCGGGACGGATGCTCGCTCGCGTGATCCAGAACCATCCGAACCGCACGGGCCCGGACCTCGGGTGAAAATCTGTTCGTCGTCTTGCTCGTCATGGCTCCATCCTCTCAGGAGCTGGAGCCTCCGGCAAACCCGGGGCGGTTCAAGGCCACGCTCGGCCAAGCCTTGAAGGACCTTAGAAACCCGACTGCGGAGCTCGGGCAGTCTGCGCAGAAGCGAGCTACACGTCTGCGTGCGCTGAGTGCGTGGCTTAAAGAAAATGCCAGGGGGACCATAACCTGGCGTGTTAACGGCGCTGGCAAGGAGCAGTTAACGCTGGACAACGATGTGCTAACGTTCCAACGCAAGCCTCCGGTCGCGCGCTGCGGCCGGAGGTTTTTACTAGAACAGGACATGCTTTGAGGCTACTCACGTTTCGAAAGCGCACAAGCCGGTGTGTGCCGCACGTTAGCCAATCAGAAGATCGCCCGCACGGGCGCGCGTCGGCAAGGCTCCGTCACCAGAAACTCCTCGCGCTTGGCGGCGCTGTTTGTTGTTTACGCTCACCGGCCTCTTGGCTAAGCCCAAAAAAGGCCGCCGCAATCAGCCAAAGCGGAACTGTCCACCGCCATTACCTGAGAAACTGCCAACATTGCGGAGCCGAAGATGTCTGCTGCCCGCGTAGTGCGACGCAGCTCTCCTGGTGCGACACCACAGACGAGCGGTCTGCGAGGCCTGAAGGGCTGACAATGCGTGGAAAGATCATGATGGTTTGAGCACTGTCGGCGTAGATGAGCATTCACAGTGTGTTCGTTTCTCAGCCATGGATCCGTGCGCTCGGTATTCCGTATGTGGATGTCCGATTGCCGCCTCAATGTCGTAAATCCGACGGAGCTGCCGGGGCAATTCCGCACGAAATGCTGTAGGTGGGCATGTTCTTCTCGTCCAACGAGGCGCAGTCGAGATTTTGTGGCTGGCACGGCGATTGCTGATGAGCAGAGACCACCGGATGGGTGGGTGAAGATGGTCGCAGCCGGACTTTAGTGTTCCCACGAATGAGAGGTTTCAGCAGACGGCTTGCAAGACGCGCCATTGCGGGCCAAGCCGCTGCCCCATCCCAAGTCACACAAACGTGCTTCAGTAATGAAGCGACGCGCCCGGACCCGAGCAGAATTTACACGAGCGCCAACGTCAAGAACTTACACGAGCTCAAAGAGACTTCTATGGAAATGCTGGACCTCATCGGAATTGGCATCGGCCCATTTAACCTTAGCCTCGCAGCGCTTATTGAACCTACTCCGCTCCGCGCACTTTTCCTGGAGAAGCGAGACGCACTCTTTTGGCATCCAGGCCTTGCGCTGCCGAACAGTCGCCTACAGGTGTCGCCGCTCAAGGATTGCGTGACCCTGGTCGATCCTACTAGCCCATATTCATTCCTCAACTATTTGGCACTGCATGGTCGGCTCTACAGCTTTGTCAACAAGCGCAATGCTTCAACGTCCCGGCGGGAGTTCATTGAGTATTACCGGTGGGTCGCAGGGCGACTCAATACGCTCCGCTTCTCCGAGGAAGTCAAGGATGTTGTTCCTTTTAGGGATGGCTACCGCATCAGCACGAATACAACCACATACTTGGCGCGCGCCGTTGTTGTCGGCGTTGGCGTAGAGCCCAAGATCCCGGCCTGTGCCAGATCTTTGCTATGTGACACCGTCTACCATGCAGCCGACTATCTCGAGCGGCAGCTACCGTATGCAGCCGAGCATGTGCTCGTTGTGGGAGGCGGTCAGAGCGGGGCTGAGATCATCGAGGATATTCTTACTCGTTCTGTATCCACCCAGATCACGTGGGCAACGTCGCGTTCGAACTTGTTTGCCATCGACGACAACAGTTTCGTGAATGAGGCTTACACGCCCGCCTATAGCCGTCGCTTTCACGCTCTACCGCTTCAGCAACGCCGGAACATAGTCGAGGGCGAGATGCTTACGAGCGATGGTATTTCTGTCGATTTGTGCAACCGCCTATATGAAATGCTGTACGAACGCAGCCTGGATGGCACGCTGGCCGACCGATTTCGTGTGTTGTCCAGCGTAGTCGTGAAAGACGTCACGTCCCACAACAAGCGCTGGCGAGTAGATCTAAATGAGATCGCAACGCAGCGAAATAGCTGCATCCTCGTCGATCGTATAGTGCTTGCTACAGGCTTCCAGCCACGTACGCCGCCCTTCTTGCAGGCCCTCCTCGAAGGCGCGTGTATGGAAGACGGCCTGCCCGTACTCGGCCCGGACTACGCAGTCCGCTTCAGTCGGCACATGCCAGGACCAATATATCTACAAAATCAAAGCCGCGTGCAGCACGGATTGCAGAGCGCCAATCTATCTTTGGTCGCGTACCGCAACAGCCTGATTATTAATAGCCTCCTCGGCCGACCGTTCTATTTGAATACATCCGACAGGCAGATGATTGAGGTTTACGCACCTTCGGACACGTCTGAACGAGACGCCGGTGTGGTTGCGATGCCATCAACCCGACTGGGTAGCATATGAACGGCGGTTCGACCTCACGGCTGCGGGGCCGGATTGCGGATGGAACGGCTAAAGCCGCCGACCAGCTTTCAGGCACGCTCGACTACCGCGCCTTTGCACCATTTTTGATTGCCTCCATTATCATTGCAGCAGCTTACGGCACTAGCTTTCTATTGCCGGACTACATGCATGCGCTCGGAACGGATAGTGGAGCCGCGGGTCTTATTATTTCCAACGGCATGGCTGCCACTCTCGTTTCCTGTTGCTTGGCAGGCTGGCTGGCAAAGCGGATAGGCCTATTGCCCACGTTGACTGTCGCCTCGCTATTTATGGCCTTAGCCATGCTGGCCTTTGCCGGCGCTGCCCTCGATAGGCGAGCGGCGTACGGTGGAGGATTACTGGTGGGCTCTTCTTGGTCAGTGTTCTTCATTCTGGCACCGCTGCAGATCATCCGCCATCTACGTCCCTCAGCACGTATTCAGTATTTGACTGTCTTATCCGGATCACAAATGGCTGGGCTCGGCCTAGCGGCTCCACTTGGTCACTTGCTTGCAAAATACACTGGTTCGCTGGCCACGATTTATGCGGTGCTTGCGATTGCGTGCGTGATCGCAGCCGCCTGCGTAGACCTTACAAGACGCGCGATGTCGAGGCTATCGGCAGTGCCGATGCCGGATGTCGAAATTACACTGGCCGCGACTACGACACTGCTTCAGAAGTGCACAGCACTCCCCATCGCCATGATTGCGATTTCAGCCTGCATGTTCGCGGGGCTGTCCACATATCAGAGCGCGTATTCCGCATCACGTCACTTGAATTCCGATCTGTTCTTTCTCGTTTTTACTGCTACGAGCGTGGTACTACGCTTCTCGGTCGCTCACCTCATGGGCAGCCTGCCGTTACAGCGACTGGCGCTCACGCTCATCCTACTGACCGCTGCGTCTCTGGTGTTGTTCCTTCTCAATGGTGGCAGCACCTCACTCTATATCGCGGCCACCGTCCTCTTTGCCGCCGGCTATGGGTTAAGTTATTCAACCTTGAACACGATAGCCGTCAATCTTGCCGGCGAGCACGGCGTCTCCGTGCCCACTACCTCGCAGATCTTTACGCTCGCATACTTCCTCGGGCTCTTCGGCTTTCCCCTGGTCGGAGGGCAGTTGGTCCGTGGATTCGGCCCTGACGTGATGTTGCTGAGCCTATTGAGCGCGACCGCTCTTAATGCGGTGCTAGCAAGCCGCCTGGGGTAAAGCACAACTGATCCGTCTCATCTTACGAAGGAGCTCACACATGCTGACTGAGGCACAACAATCGAAATGGCATAAGGATGGATATCTTCGATTGGAACAGTTCTTCGATCCAGCCACGCGCGACAAGATTTCTCGTTTCGTTGAGGAAGTCGCACGTTGGGATGTAAGCTCCGACAAGTGGATGTTGTGGTTCGAGAAGACGAGTGACAGCCGCAAGATTATCTCCAAGGCCGAGAACTTCTTAGACTACCATGCCCCTCTACGGGAGGCGCTCCTGGCCGATGGCCGCATTCGTACAGCGGTCGAGACACTCTTGAATGAGGAAACACGGATGTTGAAGGAACTTCTGATCTTCAAGTATCCGGACAGCGGCGGATACCGCCCACATCAGGACATCTATCATATCCCGCACAAGATACCCGAACGCATGGTGCACGCAATTGCATCCATTGCCGTGGACGACTCGGACCCGGGTAACGGTGGGCTTTTCTTCACGCCAGCTCGCCATAAGGAAGGAGTGTTTCCGATGGATGCCGGCGGCGTGATTCGCCCGGAGATCGCCGAAACCTTCACATGGGAGCCGGTGCACTTGAAGGCTGGCGATGCTTTCATTTTCGACGATTATGCGCCCCATTACTCACTGCCAAACAAGAGCGATCGGCCGCGTCGTGCGATTCACTTGGTGTTCCAGCGCGCATCCACTGGAGGTCCGACACGCACCGAATACAACCGCATGAAGCGCGCCTACAACCCACCAGAGGAAGCGGTGGCGGATCTTGAAAACCTGAAGATTCCCAATGGCATATTCTATCGCGACTGATAGCCACGTTTGAGGAAGACCAACGTGTACACGAAGCAGGCCGATCATTCTCTGATGCGAACCGAATACGGCGTTCTGGTCTGGCGCCTTTTGGAGCATCTCCCGGAGGGTCTCAGCCCAGCATTTGGCGCTTCAGTCGTGGAGCTCGCTCCAGGCGATGCGGTCGACCCGCACGATCATCAGGAGCACGAACTTTGGGTGCTGATCTCTGGTCGTGGAGAATTCGAAGTCGACGGTCAGGTCCGTGAGGTTAGCGAAACGACCTTGTGTTACATGTCGCCACATCAGACGCACACTATCCGTAATATCAGCCAAGACAGCGCTCTCAAGTTTATCTCGATTTGGTGGGATTGACGTGCGCACCTATTTTGTCTGTCCCGCGCCGCCTTGCCCTAACGGCAAACTACATCTGGGTCACATCGGCGGCGTGTATTTACTCGCTGATATTTTCGTCCGCTTTCAACGCATGACCGGCCATCGGGCCTACTACATCACTGGCTCAGACGAGCACGGCACATATACGCTCGAAACGGCACGAAAGCTCGGCCAATCCTTTAGCGAGGTCGCAGAACGATACATTCACCAGATCTTACAGTGTTTGCGCGCCGTGCAAATTACTCCCGATGTGTTCGTGCGCACATCTAGCGCGATTCACAAGGAAAATGCGCTAGCTATATTCCGCGAGCTGCAAGGGGCCGGCTACGTCGACGTACGGCAGGGCGTCCAACTGTATTGCGACCATTGCGATGAGCTCGTTACGGACTCGCTCGCAACTGGCCGTTGCCCGGCTTGCTCATCGCCTTGCGACAGCAATCTGTGTGAGAACTGCGGGCTGGCTCTTCAGCACGACACAATCCGTGACGCACGGCACGTCACCTGCGGCCGCGATCTTGTGCTAAGACCCATCACGCAGGCCGTGTTCGACATGCCACGTCTCGCTCGCCCACTGCACGAAGCCATTGGAGAAAGCACATGGCCCGAGCCGATACGCGCCAAGGCGCGCGCTTGGCTACACCGGGAGGTGCGCGGCTTGCCGATGACCCGCCATTTCAGGCACGGTGTGGAGGTAAAACAGCCTGACTCTCTGATCGGCCAAACGCTGCTTACATGGTTTGAGGGCCTCTGGTGCTTCGACACCGGAATTCGCGAGCAATGCGCCCGCGCCGGTCTGGACGCAAACGCGACGTTGCACGACCAGAACACCGAGCTTCTTTTCTTCATGGGGCAAGATAACCGCTTCTATTACACGCTAGGTGTGGCCGGCGCTCTGCTCGCGCGCGGCTACCCAATTCCCAAAAATCACTCCGTCCAGGATTTCTACAAGCTGGAAGGCGAAAAGTTTTCCACCAGTCGTGATCATGCTCTTTGGGCCGATGAAGTGGCGCGCGAGGTGGGGCCAAACGTACTCCGTTATGCACTGGCGCGAGTGGCCAAGCCGTTTGGAACCGACGCAAACGATTTTGATCTCGACGGGCTCATCTCGGCAGCCTCACGCATTCGGGTCTGGGAAGATGCGTTACGCCGGTATGCAGAAAACGCACGCACAGTAGAGAGCACCGAACTGTCCCCGAATTTCCGCCGCTTCGCTGAAGATTACGCCGATGCGGTCACCACACTGCGTTTCTGGGATGCGCTTGATATCATCGACAAGTACTTCGAGCTAGCTGGCTTTGCACATGCAGACGGTTGGACATGGAATGCTGCGCAGATCTCGCTGTTCCTGAGCCTACTCTATCCCGTAGTACCTGAGCTAGCGATGGGCTACGGCCAGCACTACTTTGGCGGTGCGTGGCGGCCGTCCCTCGAGACATCAGCCGTAGCAGCCCAGCCAAAGACGTCGGTGGACTTTCCCCGTTTCAGCGCGCCAATACCCGCAAACTTTGCCGCGGAGTACAATAAGCGCTTTTGCAAAGAACAGATTTGGCAATCATGAAGATCCGAATGACGAAGCCATGAATTCGCGCATCTCAAAACGCAGCGCTGTCGCTCAGGGCTTTGCGCCATTCAACTCCTCAACTGCGAAACATGGTATCAATTTCGGCCACGCGCTGGCCGATCCGGTGATGTTTGCAGAACTGCCGTGGCCAGGCGCGTTTGACGGAGGTACAGGTGTCGCTCCCGCCGATCTGCCGCAGTATACGGATGCGGCGGGTTTGCCCGAACTTCGTACAAAGCTCGCACTGAGGTACGGCGTGCGGCATAACCAAGTTATGCTTACGGGTGGTGCTTCACAGGCTTTACAATTGCTTGCCGATGGCTGGATTGACCCCGGTGACGTGGTCCTGACGGAGGACCCCTCCTACTTGGGCGCACTGCGTACGTTTTCGATCGCGGGTGCAACCGTGGTCCAGCTAGGTCTGGCCGCAGAGGGAGTGGATCTGAACGAAGTCGAGGCAATGCTGCAGACCAATGCCCGGGTGAAGCTTTTCTACACGATGCCAGCATTTCATAATCCAACCGGGCGCCAGATGTCGTGCGACTATGTGGCCAAGTTGGCGGGCCTGCTAGCCCGCAGTGGCGCTCTCTTGGTGCAGGATCTTGTCTATGCTGAGTTGCCCTATAACGGTCCAGTGCATTGGCTGGCGCCAGGCAACAACGTGATCAATGTCCATAGCATCTCAAAAGTTGCCGGACCGGGGCTACGGGTAGGCTGGGTGCTTGCGGAGTCCGACATCATCAACAGGCTTGCGCACCTCAAACCCGACGGCGGCGTAAGTCCGGTTTTGAGTAATGTCGTTTTGGGGTTGTTGCAATCGAGCGCTCTTGACGCGCACATAACACGCTTACGCGAGCACTACCAAGCGAAGCGAGACAGCGTGCATAGGTTGTTGCAGCGCAGCCGGATTTGCGAGCCGGAATATACGGTGCCAAGCGGGGGCTTCTCGTTCTGGGTACGGCTTACCGCGGGTACGGATCCGGAGATGTTTATTGAAGCTGCGAGCCGCGAGCACGACGTGCACCTTATAAATGGTCGCAACTATGGCCCACGAAGTGGCCGTCACGTGCGCCTGTGTTTCAGCTATCTTCCAATATCTCTCATTGAGCAGGGGCTGGAGCGCTTAGGTAATTTGCATGCTAACCTCTAGGCCGTGTGGACAGTTACCTTATCCAGAGCAGAGTGGCGGCAATGGCGACGACGGCGAAGTAGTTTCGCGC
>NZ_JBEGDB010000032.1:0-48192 GCF_043638955.1 Bradyrhizobium sp. 31Argb
CGAAAAACTTAGCGCCAGCGTCGGGGCGCCAGGACCACACGACTTCGCCGTCCGCTGATGTCACGCTCGTCAGTCGCGACACCCGCGTCCACCGCATCTCACCGCAACGTTCGTGACGATCGCGACCCGCCCCTCATTCGCGCTGAGACGCGCGGAGTTAAATCACTGATTTGCCCGACGGCGAAAGCGGTTTATTTTTCGCTGCAAGGATGGACAGACTTTTGCTGATTTGCCCGACGGGTTGTTATGTCGCACCCAAAGCATCCAGATCGTCATTGCGAGCCAACGGGTCGCGCGAACGCGCGCGCGATGACAGGCTCCGCGAAGCAATCCATAGCGCCGCAAGCGGAGGCATAGATTGCTTCGCTCCGCTCGCAATGACGGGGGGTGTCATTCCGGGGCGTCCGAAGGACGAGCCCGGAATCCATTTCGCCGCTTGCGCCCGTGGATAAATGGATTCCGGGCTCGCGCCAAAAGGCGCGCCCCGGAATGACGGAGAGGTTGGCGGGCTCACGCCGGGAGGCGATCCCTGGAATGACGACCGGGGTGAGTGGCGAAATTACTAGTGGCTTGTGCGCAACGATGGGTTACTGGCAAGCTCCTGAGAAAATGAAGCGGACATGAACGAAACGGACGTCGTCATCATCGGTGCGGGGCACAATGGCCTCACCTGCGCGGCCTATCTCGCGATGGCGGGATTGCGCGTGAAAGTGGTCGAGCGCCGCAAGGTGGTTGGCGGTGCTGCGGTGACGGAGGAATTCCATCCCGGGTTCCGCAACTCGGTCGCGGCCTATACGGTGAGCCTGCTCAACCCCAAGGTCATTGCCGATCTCAGGCTCGCCGGGCACGGCCTGCGAATCGTCGAACGCCGCGCGCAGAATTTTCTGCCCTCCCCCGACGGCAGCCATCTCCTCACCGGCGAAGGCCGCACCACGCAATCCGTCGCCAGGCTCAGCGCGCATGATGCGGAGGAGATCGGCATCTTCTCGCGCCAACTCGAGGCGATCGCCGATGTGCTGCGCCAGTTCGTGCTGCGCGCGCCGCCGAACATCGTCGAGGGGTTTGGCGCGGACGCGCTCCGCGAGGCCTTCAACGCGCTCGGATCCGCCAACCTCTTGCGCAAGCTTTCGCTGGAGCAGCAGCGCGACCTGCTCGACCTCTTCACCCGCTCGGCCGGCGAGATGCTGGACGAGCGGTTCGAGAACGATTTGGTGAAAGCGCTGTTCGGCTTTGACGCCATCGTCGGCAATTATGCGAGCCCCTATGCCGCGGGCTCAGCTTACGTGATGCTGCACCACGCCTTCGGTGAGGTGAATGGCAAGAAGGGCGTCTGGGGCCACGCAGTCGGCGGCATGGGCGCGATCACGCAGGCGATGGCGGCCGCGGCACGCGCGCATGGCGCCGAGATCGAACTGGATGCCGGCGTGCGCGAGGTGATGGTCGAGAACGCCCGCGCCGCCGGTGTCGTGCTCGACAACGGCACCACCATCCGCGCCAGATATGTCGCCGCCAACGTCAATCCGAAACTGCTCTACACGCGGCTGATGCCGGCGGGCGCGCTGGCGCCGGAATTCTTGCAGCGCATGTCGCGCTGGCGCAACGGCTCCGGCACCTTTCGCATGAATGTCGCGTTGAGCGCCCTGCCCTCCTTCACCGCGTTGCCGGGCGCAGGCGACCACCTCACCGCCGGCATCATCATCGCGCCGAGCCTCTCCTATATGGACCGCGCGTGGCTTGATGCGCGCAGCTTTGGCTGGAGCCGCGAGCCGATCGTCGAAATGCTGATCCCCTCGACGCTGGACGACTCGCTGGCGCCGGCTGGGCAGCATGTCGCGAGCCTGTTCTGCCAGCACGTCGCGCCGGAACTGCCCGACGGCAAATCCTGGGACGACCATCGCGATGAGGTCGCCGACCTCATGATCGCGACTGTCGACAGATACGCCCCCGGCTTTGCCGCAAGCGTGATCGGCCGGCAGGTGCTCTCCCCGCTCGACCTGGAGCGGCAATTCGGCCTATTGGGCGGCGATATCTTCCACGGCGCACTGACGCTGAACCAGCTCTTCTCCGCCCGTCCGATGCTCGGCCATGCCGACTACCGCGGCCCCGTGAGGGGGCTCTATCACTGCGGCTCCGGCGCCCATCCCGGCGGCGGCGTCACCGGCGCACCCGGTCACAACGCCGCGCAGGCAATCCTGGGCGATCATCGCTCCCTGTTCGCAAGGCGTTGAAAAGCCTGTGGACGGCCTGTGGATATCAGGTGGAAGCCGATGTGCATCCACCACCCGGTCAGGCTGCCGCGGGCCGCGACATGTCGCGATCGCCGGCAAACAGTGTTTCGAGCAGCCTCACAAGCTGCTCCCGCGCGTGGCCCCCTTGGCTCGGCTGCTCCAGGAATTCCGCGAGCTCGACCTCGTCGGTCTCAATGGCATACCCGGCACCGCGGAAGTCACCCCGCTTCTTTTCGTGCTCGACGAACAGCCGGCGGGTTTCGGTATCGAATGCCAGGCGCCAGCGGTCCTCGTCGACACCTTCAGAGCGCTGATAGAGCGGCCGTCTTAACAGGGACATGGGACCCTCCTTTTTTTGGCAGCCTATCACGACGTCGCTTGCTTCACCTCCTCCCGCTTGCTTGCGAGAGATGGAGCGCAGCATCCATCGCGGCAGCATTTCAACCTGATCGGATCATGCTCTAAGTCTAGGTGGAGAACCCTGTTGAAAACCCCGGTATTCTCGGCTGGCAACTTCTCCATGACGGCCGTGCGACGCTCCAGAAAGCAAAAGCGTCGCGAACTGCGATGACCGATCTGGTTTAGCGCCGCTTGCGGCCGGGGCGATCGATGAGGAAATCGTCCAGCTTGGAGCCGGCACCAAGTCGCTTTGTCAGCCATAGAGGACGTTTGCCGCGACCCGACCACGTCTCTCCAGGGTTTTTCGGGTTCCGATATTTGGGGAGGACTTTTGGATAAGGACGGCGGCTGCGATCGGGTTTCGCAGCTTCGTCAGACGACCGAAGCTTGCGTAGCCGGTCCTCAAGCGTGGCTTTCTCGCTGACTATTCGTTGCGTCAGCTCAGCCGCTACTTGTTCATGGAGCGCCCACAATTGGTCTGTGGACATGGATCGGAAGCCGTTACGTTTCATCGAGTCGCGCCCAGGAATAAATACAGAGCGCACTTACCAATCACGCCGGACGCAAACAAGCGTCTCGGTACCATTTGGCGCATCACTTACAGGGAGAAGTTCCGCTTCCGGTTCTCAAGACATCGGACTCGCGCATTCAAGCGGCTACGATGAAGTCCTGTCCTGATGCTTCGAGGCCGTCCGGACGATGTTTGCCGTCGCCTGGCAAGCGCCCTCGCTTCCGCCTCTCGCACCTGTCGTCGAAGATCGTGAAGTTCAGCAATGCGTTGCGCCATCAGCTTCAAGGTCTTGCGAAGAATTTCGGCCCACGTCCTTTTGCAACCACTCATGATCACTCCCGGACAAAACTACTATAAATTTAATTAAAACAACGGGTTACGATCATGCATTGTTTGGGTGAACTTTCAATTACGGGACAAATACGGAGTTTTGGGCGCACAGGCCCGCCCGCGCAGCCATCTCGGGCCCTTCCGCTCAAGCCGCGGCTGCGCCAATGGAGGTTCGCCTTTTCAGCCGCCCGCGGCTGAGCCGAGCAGAGAGTTCCTCGAAGTTTCGGCTCCCTGCTGATAATGCGATCGTGGTTAATGCTGATGTTCCAGATGAAGTCGAAACGGTCACCCTAAATGCTTCCGAAACCCACCCATCGCGCGAGCCTCGCGCTTCCCGACGAGCAGACCGCCAGGCGGCTGGTCGACGCGCTGACCGAGATATTCTTCGAGGGCGAGACAGCGATTGCCGCGTTCGAGCGGCCGGACGGGCGCTGGGAGGTCACCGCGCATTTTGCCGATGCGCCCGATCAGGCGCTGATGCGCGAGCTCGTCGCCAATGCGGCCGGCGATGACCTTGCCAAGACCATCGCCTTCGACACCGTCGAGGCCAAGGACTGGGTCAAGGCCAGCCTCGAGGACCTCGTCCCCGTCCCCGCCGGGCGCTTCGTCGTGCACGGCCAGCACGACCGCACCCGCGTGCCGCCGAACAAACTCGGCATCGAGATCGAGGCGGCGCTGGCCTTCGGCACCGGCCACCACGGCACCACGCGCGGCTGCCTGCTGCTGCTCGATCACGTGCTGAAGACGCACCATCCGCGCCGCGTGCTCGACCTCGGCACCGGCACCGGTGTGCTGGCGATCGCCGCGGCGAAGGCGCTGCACGGCGCCGTGCTGGCAAGCGACATCGATCCGCCATCGGTCAACGTTGCGCGCGAGAATGCCGAGTTGAACGAGACCGGCCACCTCGTGACGATGATCCGCGCCACCGGCTTCTCGGCGCCGCAATTTTCCGAGCACGGTCCGTTCGACCTCGTGCTCGCAAACATCCTCGCCAATCCGCTGCGGCAATTGGCGGGCCCGATGGCGCGGCATCTCGCGCCTTCCGCGCGCGTGATCCTGTCGGGGCTTTTGACGCATCAGGCGCCAAGCGTGATCGCCGCCTACCGCGCGCGCGGGCTGGTGCCGTTACGGCACCTGAGAATCGAGGGATGGAGCAGCCTGCTGCTGCGCTCGGTTAAGTGAGCCCTCTGGCAAGGGAATGCGGCGATTGCACGCTTTGCTGCAAGGTCATGGCGATCGAGATGCTCGCGAAGCCGGCAGGAGCGTGGTGCCCCGAATGCAAGCCTGGGCGCGGATGCCAGAGCTATGAGAACCGACCGGCCGAGTGCCGATCCTTCAATTGCCTGTGGCTGATCGATCAACGATTCGGACCGCACTGGAAACCGAACAAGTCGAAGCTTGTGCTGACGACCTCGCAGGACGGGATCGAAATCCGGTGCGATCCTGGCTTTCCTGACGCTTGGCGACGGGAGCCGATCCGAAGCGAGATCACAAGGCTCGCTGTTTCCGGCGAGGAGCATGACGTCACGGTGCTGGTTATCATCGGAGCGAAGATGATGCTCGTAGCGCCCGATCGCGAGTTCGATCTGGGTGTCGTCGGACCGCACCAGAGGATCGTTCGGGAACTGGAAGGAAAGCGGGTGATCGGCGCAACCGTGGTGACGGCTTCCGATCTGGACGAACGGATGTGAAATGAACCTCGCGGTCGGTCGCAACAAACGCCTATTCGGCTGCCTTGTTCTTGCCGAGGGCGGTCTCGCTCTTCTCCGCCTTCAGCCGGCGCCTGACGCGCCGTTCGACAAAGCGATCCAGGATCTGGACGATGACACCGCGCTGCTTCTGTTCGATGGGAGCAATCGGGCCGCGGCGGACCGGCGGCGAAATCTTCTCAAAGCTGAAAGCAGGCATCGTGTATCCCCTCGCCGTTGAGTTGAGACACTCCTGGAAGCCTCCCGACATCGTTGTCGAACGGCTTGCCTTGAAAACCGTTCCGTCTTTTCTAGAGCTTCGGTTCTGATTGAATCAGAACCGAAGCTCTAGATTCTTGTTTTGACCCGTTTTCTTCACGCGAACCGGTACCCACTTCGCTCGAAAACGCTCTAAACCTGCATGACGGTATTGAAGCATAACTTATGCCAAATTGTGGCGATATCCGCTTACATTGCGGACCTGTCCACGCAATCATAAAGTGACCAACGATGTCCGAGGCCCATTTCCAGACGTTCGAAGAACCCGAAGGCGGCGTGGCGCTGACGGCGCGGCTGGCCGCGTTCCGCGAGGAATTGGCGCGGCGGAAGCTGACCGGCTTCGTCATTCCCCGCGCCGACCAGCAGCAGAATGAATATGTTGCGCCATCCGAGGAGCGGCTGGCGTGGCTGACCGGTTTTACCGGATCGGCGGGACTTGCGATCGTGCTGATGCAGGAAGCCGCCCTCTTCGTGGATGGACGCTACACGCTGCAGGCGGGCAAGCAGGTCGACCAGAAGGCCTGGCAAATCCAGCCGCTGGTCGATCCGCCGCCGGAACACTGGCTGACAAAACATCTTTCCGCCGGCGACCGCCTAGGATTTGACCCGTGGCTGCACACTTCTGCGGCAGCCGAGCGTCTCGCGGCGGCGTGCGCCAAGGCCGGCGCCGATCTGGTTGCGGTCGACAGCAACCCCGTCGATGCGATCTGGACCGAGCGCCCGCGCCCGCCACTCGGGCCGGTCACCATCCACGGCCTGCGATTCGCCGGCGAGGCCGAGGCCATAAAGCTGGAGCGGATCAGGGACGAGATCAACAAGCTCGGCGTCGACGCGCTGGTGCTGTCGGACAGCCACGCAGTGGCCTGGACGTTCAATATCCGCGGCGCCGACGTCTCGCATACGCCGCTGCCGCTCTCCTACGCGCTGGTGCCGAGAGAGGGCCGGCCGACGGTGTTCATCGATCACCGCAAGCTTTCGAACCTCACGCGCGACCATCTCGAGCAATCCGCCGATGTCGACGAGCCGGACCGGCTCACCATGAAGCTGACCGAGCTCGCGCAGCGCGGCGCCGCGATCGCGCTCGACAATGCTACCGCGGCCGAGGCGCTGAACCGCCTGATCACCACCGCGGGCGGCAAGCCGGTGCGCGGCAGCGATCCGGTGAGCCTGTTGAAGGCCGTGAAGAACGCCGCGGAGATCCAGGGCACGCGAACTGCGCATCAGCGCGACGCGGTGGCGCTGGCGCGCTTCCTGGCCTGGATCGACCGCGAGGCGCCCTCGGGCGGGCTCACCGAGATCGACACCGTCGAGGCGCTGGAGACCTTCCGCCGCGAGACCGGCGCGCTGAAGGATGTTTCATTCCCGACCATCGCCGGCACCGGGCCGAACGGCGCCATCGTGCACTACCGCGTCACCCGCAAGAGCAACCGCCGGATCGCATCCGGCGATCTGCTCTTGATCGATTCCGGCGCGCAATACGAGGACGGCACCACTGACGTCACCCGCACCATCGCGATCGGTGAGCCGACAGCGGAGATGCGCGACCGCTTCACCCGTGTGCTGCGCGGCCATATCGCGATTGCGCGCGCGGCGTTCCCCGACGGCACCACCGGCGCGCAGCTCGACACGCTGGCGCGGCAATATCTCTGGCAGGCCGGCATCGATTTCGAGCACGGCACCGGCCATGGCGTCGGCAGCTATCTTTCCGTGCATGAGGGGCCGGCGAGAATCTCAAAGCTCGGCACCACGCCGCTGAAGCGCGGCATGATCCTCTCCAACGAGCCCGGCTACTACAAGACCGATGCCTACGGCATCCGGATCGAGAACCTCGAGCTCGTGATCGGCATCGACATATCAGGCGCCGAAAAGCCGATGAACGCATTCGAAACGCTGACGCTGGCGCCGATCGACCGCCGGCTGATCGACGTGACGTTGCTGGGCGAGGCCGAGCTGAAATGGCTCAACGACTACCATGCCCGCGTCAAGGCCGAGGTACGCCCGCAGCTCGGCGATGACGCCACGCAACAGTGGCTCGACCGGGCAACAGCGCCGCTGACGTAAGCGCCCGCTATCTTCCCCGTCATTCCCCGCCTTCGGCGAGTCCGATGACAGGCTCCGGCAGGGAATCCAGTACGCCGCGGCGTCGCGGGTCTAATTTCAATCTCCGAAATACTGCATCATTCGCCTTCACGGATGATGACAGTGGAGGCAGGTGCTTGCAGCAAAGGCACCGCTTCATCACCGCCTCCCGGAATCGGCATAGCCGCATGCCGAAACATCCGTATTCGCATCTGCGCATCTCGTTACATTCGCCCCACGAAAGGATGCGTAGCTGAATGCATGGCGTGATGGGCAAGCCGCCCGACGCGGCAACGAAGGACATCGCGACATCGAAGCTCATGCTGCTGTTGCTCGTCGCGATGACGGGCGTGGCGCCGATCTCGCTCTATATGCTGGTGCCGGCGCTGCCGGTGCTGGCGACGACGTTCGGCCGCGACATTTCGATCGCGCAGATGACGGTGTCGCTATTCATGGTCGGCATCGCCTGCTCGCAGCTCATCATGGGCCCGCTGTCGGACAAGTTCGGGCGGCGGCCGGTGCTGCTTGCCGGCCTCGGCCTGATGGTGGTGGCTGGTATCGGAAGCATTTTCGCGGAAACCCTCCCGCAACTGATCGCGGCACGCTTCTTCCAGGCGCTCGGCGGCGCCAGCGGCATGGTGGTGAGCCGCGCCATCATCCGCGATCTCTATAGCCGCGACCGCGTCGGCGCCATGATCAGCCTGGTGATCGCGGTGATGATGATCGCGCAGATGCTGAGCCCCTTGACCGGCGGCCTCTTGGAGACTGCGTTCGGCTGGCGTGCGATCTTCTATGCCATCACCGCGGGCGCGCTGAGCGTTGCCGTCGGCATCGCGCTGGCGCTGCCGGAGACGCGCCGCGTCCGCAGCGACGACAGCAACTTCCGCCGCGATGTCGGCAGCCTGATCAAGAGCCGCGCCTTCATCGGCTATGTGCTGTGCCAGGTGCTGGCCTCGCAGATCATCTTCACCTTCGCCGGCGGCGGCCCCTACATCGTGGTGACCCAGATGGGACGCACCAGCGCCGAATATGGCGCGTGGTTCGCGACCACGGGCTTTGCTTATCTCGTCGGCAATTTGCTCTGCGTGCGCTTCGCGCCGCGTCACTCGCTGGAACAACTGATCTGGTTCGGGCTTGCGCTGCAGCTCGGCGGCAGCCTCCTGAACCTCATCTTTAGCTTCACCGGGGTCAACCAGGCCCCGCTCTGGCTGTTCGGCACCCAGATGATCGTGATGGCCGGCAACGCCTTCGTGATGGCGAACTCGGCGGCCGGCGCGATCAGCGTCCGCCCCGAAGCCGCCGGCACCGCCTCCGGCGCGATGGGATTCCTGCAGCGGGGCGTCGGCTCGCTGGTATCGCAGTTCGGCGCCTATCTCGGTGGCCATTCCACCACCACGCTGCCGCTGACGACCGCGATCCTCATCATCTCGATCGCCTGCGCATCGAGCATGATTTTTCTCGTGCCGAAGCGGAACGTGGTGGTGACCGAGGCACTGATCGAGCGGGCGGAGGAGGACGAAGCGGGGATGATGTAGCCTGGGCGCCCGCCTCAATCACCGCTCGTCATACCCGCGCAGGCGGGTATCCAGTACGCTGCGGCCTCTCCGTATCCCACCGCCTTCTCTGGAATACTGGGTCACCCGCCTTCGCGGGTGACGACGGCAGTGCGTGCGGACCGGGCCTACTCCCCGATCAGCTTCAGCCACTCGTCTTCGGTCAGCACGGCCACGCCGTGCTTCTTCGCTTCCGCGAGCTTCGATCCCGCGCCGGGACCTGCGACC
Organism: Bradyrhizobium sp. 31Argb; assembly: GCF_043638955.1. Classification (NCBI taxonomy): domain Bacteria; kingdom Pseudomonadati; phylum Pseudomonadota; class Alphaproteobacteria; order Hyphomicrobiales; family Nitrobacteraceae; genus Bradyrhizobium; species Bradyrhizobium sp. 31Argb. Next base: position 9,296 of record NZ_JBEGDB010000032.1, read on the forward strand.
ACGTAGTCCGTCTTCTTCGACACTGAGCTTGCCGCCTTCGCGCCCAATCGCTCGGCGGTCGCCTTGGCCTCGTCGCGCGTCATCTTCTCCAGCGAGCCGGTGAACACGACGGTCTTGCCGGCGACCGCCGAATTGCTCTTCGGCTTTTCGGTATCGATGATCTCGTCGAGCTCCTTGACCAGCCGCTCGACGATGCCGCGGTTGTGGCTCTCGCCGAAATAGGCGGCGACGCTCTTGATCACGGTGTCGCCGATCTGGTCGAGCGCATCCATCTCCGCGATCGCTTCCTCGTCACCCTTCGCAACCCGCAGGCAGGCATCGTGGAACGCCTCCCATGAGCCGTAGCCGCGCGCCAGCGCCAGCGCCGTGGTCTCGCCGACATGGCGCATGCCGAGCGCGTAGATGAAGCGCTCCAGCGCGATCCGGCGCCGGCTCTCGATCGCTGCGAACAGGTTGCGCACCGAGGTTTCGCCGTAACCCTCGATCTCTTCGAGCTTGAGCTTCTGGTTGCGCTTGGGCAGCGTGAAGATATCGGCGGGCTCCCGCACCCATTCCTTATCGAAGAAGAATTCGAGCTGCTTCTCGCCGAGCCCATCGATGTCGAAGGCACGGCGCGAGACGAACAGTTTCAGGTGCTCGATCTTCTGGAACGGACAGGCGAACTCGCCGGTGCAGCGGGCGCGCGCACCCTCCTCGCCGGTCGCGGTCTCCTCGCGCACGACGTCGGTATGCAGCGGGCACGGGCACTTCTTCGGGAAGTGAAACTCTTTGGCGTTCTTCGGCCGCTTGTCGATGACGACGTCGACCACTTGCGGGATCACGTCGCCGGCGCGCTGGACCACGACTGTATCGCCGATCCGGATGTCGCGCCCCTCGCGCAACTGCTCGCCGTGACCGCCGATGCCCTTGATGTAATCCTCGTTGTGCAGCGTGACGTTCTGCACGATGACGCCGCCGACGCCGACCGGCTCGAGCTTGCCGACCGGCGTGAACGAGCCGGTGCGCCCGACCTGGATCTCGATATCGCGCAGCACGGTCATCGCCCGTTCGGCCGGGAATTTATGCGCGATCGCCCAGCGCGGCGTGCGCGAGATAAAACCGAGCCGCTCCTCCCAGTCGATGCGGTCGACCTTGTAGACAACGCCATCAATATCGTAGTCGAGCTCGGCGCGCTGCTCCTCGATCTTGTGATGGAAGGCAAGCAGCTCATCGACCGAGTGACAGAGCTTGGTCAGCGGATTGGTCTTGAAGCCGCAGCGCTCGAACCAATGGATCATGCCGGTCTGCGTGTCCTCCGGCATCGCGCTCATCTGGCCCCAGGCATAGGCGAAGAAGCCGAGCGGCCGCGAAGCGGTGATGCCAGGGTCCTTCTGACGCAACGAGCCCGCGGCCGAATTACGCGGATTGGCGAAGACGGTATCGCCGGCGGCCTTCTGGCGTTCGTTGAGCGCAAGGAAGGCCTTCTTGGTCATGTAGACTTCGCCGCGCACCTCGCAGATCTCGGGCACGTTGCGGCCCTTCAGCCTCTCGGGGACATCCTCGAGCGTCCGGATGTTGGCGGTGACGTCTTCGCCCTCGGCGCCATCGCCGCGGGTCGCGGCTGTGACGAGCTCGCCGCCCTCATAGCGCAGCGACATCGACAATCCGTCGATCTTCGGTTCGGCGGAGAAATCGATCTTGTCGTCACCGAGCCGCAGGAAGCGCACGATACGATCGACGAAGTCGCGCACGTCGCTCTCGGCAAAGGCGTTGTCGAGCGACAGCATCGGCAGCGAATGCCGCACTTTCTTGAAGCGTCCCGACGGTGCGGCGCCGACCTTCTGCGATGGCGAATCAGGGGTGACGAAGTCGGGAAAGCGTTTCTCGATCGCGTTGTAGCGCTGGCGCAGCGCGTCATACTCGGCGTCGGTGACGGTGGGCGCGTCTTCCTGGTAATAGCGCCGGTCGTGCGCCTCCAGTTCGAGCGCGAGCCGCGTATGCTCGACCTTGGCCTGCGCCTTGGTGAGCTTGTCGACGTCGGGAAGTGCGCGCGCTTTTGCTGCCTTGGCCATGGCGCGAGATCAGGCGGTGGCCGCGCGCAACAGGCGCTCCGCGGCCGCGCGCGCTTCGGCGGTGATCTCGGCGCCGGCGAGCATGCGGGCGATTTCCTCGCGGCGGTGGTCGGCGGCGAGCGCGTTGACGCGGGTGGCGACGCGCTTGCCCTTGTCGAGCGCGTCCTTGGAAATGAGCAAATGCTGGCTGGCGCGGGCTGCGACCTGCGGCGCATGCGTGACCGCCATCACCTGCACCTTGTCGGCCAGCCGCGACAGCCGCCCACCGATCGCATCCGCCACAGCGCCGCCAACGCCGGTGTCGATCTCGTCGAACACCAGCGTCGGCGCCGAGCCACGGTCGGACAGCACGACCTTCAGCGCCAACAGGAAGCGCGACAGCTCGCCGCCGGAAGCGACCTTCATCAGCGGCCCCGGCTTTGTCCCCGGATTGGTCTGGACCCAGAACTCGACGCGGTCGATGCCTTCCGGCCCGGGCGAGGCCGCATCGGTCTCGACCTGCGTCATGAACTTCGCGCGCTCGAGCTTCAGCGGCGCCAGTTCGGCGTTAACGGCCTTGTTGAGCTTTTCGGCGGATTTGGTCCGCGCCATCGACAGTTTGGCTGCCGCGGCAGCATAGCGCTTGTCGGTCTCTTCAGCCGCGGCCTCGAGCTTCTTCAACCGATCGGCGCCGGCATCGATCAGCGCAATGTCGGCGGCATATTTGCTGGCGAGTGCGGCCAATCCATCGACCGGCGTCGCATATTTGCGCGAGGCGGCGCGCAGCGCGAACAGGCGCTCTTCGATGCGCTCGAGCTCGGCCGGATCGAAGTCGGCCGCCGCAAGCGCAGCGTTGAGGTGCTGATCGGCCTCTTCGAGCGCGTTGATGGCGGCATCGATCGCCTTCACCGCGGGCTCGACCAGTGACGGCGAGCTGCCAGCGCGGCGCTCAAGGCGGCGCACAGCGGCCGACAGCGCGGCCACCGGCGAATGAGGGCCCGAGATCGCCTCCTGCGCTTCGCGCAGATCGGTAGCGATCTTCTCGCCCTGCATCATGGTGGTGCGGCGGTTGGCGAGCTCGGTCTCCTCACCGTCCTTCGGCGCCAGCGTCTTCAGTTCCTGCGAGGCGTGGCGCAGATAATCGGCCTCGCGCGCGGCGCGTTCCATGCCGGCGCGATGCTCCTCCAGCGCGGCGTTGGCGCTGCGCCGTGCCTCCCACAGCGATTCCAGCGCCGCCACATCCTTCTCGAGCCCCGCAAAGGCGTCAAGCAGCCGCCGGTGGGTCGAGGCATCGACCAGGGCGCGCTCGTCATGCTGGCCGTGAATCTCGACCAGCGCGGCGCCCACCGCCTTCAGGGTCTGCACAGAGATCGCCTGGTCGTTGATGAAGGCGCGGGTGCGGCCATCGGCGAGCTGCACGCGGCGCAGGATCATCTCGCCGTTGTCGTCGAGCCCGTTATCGGCCAGCAGCTTTGCCGCCGGGTGATTCTTCGGCACGTCGAAGGTCGCCGTCACCTGCCCCTGCTCGGCGCCGTGCCGCACCAGCCCGGCATCGCCGCGGCCGCCAAGGGCCAGCGCAAATGCATCGAGCAGGATCGATTTGCCCGCGCCGGTTTCGCCGGTCAGCACCGCCAAACCACGGGAGAATTCGATATCGAGCCGTTCGATCAGGACGATGTCACGGATCGACAGACGCGCCAGCATGTGAGGACTATTCCAGGCCTATAATATCTTCTTGAAGGTCCTGCTGATCCAGGAACCCTGATTCTCGCTCGGCTCGAGACCGCCGGACTTTACTAGATTATAGGCGTCCTTGTACCAGCGGCTGTCAGGAAAATTGTGCCCAAGCACAGCGGCGGCGGTCTGCGCCTCGCTCGGGATGCCGATCGCCATATAGGCCTCGGTGAGCCGCGCCAAGGCCTCCTCGACATGCCGCGTGGTCTGATACTGCGTGACCACGGTCTTGAAGCGATTGATCGCGGCAGTGAAGTCCCGCCGCTCCATGTAATAGCGACCGACATTCATCTCGCGGCCAGCGAGCTGGTCGCGCGCGCCCTCGAGCTTGGCCTTGGCGGAGGTCGCATATTCCGAGGTCGGATATTTGCGAATCACCTCTTCCAGCGCCGCGATCGCCTTCTCGGTGCGGGTCTGGTCGCGGGTGATGTCCGGGATCTGGTCGTAATGCGAGGCCGCGATCAGGTATTGCGCGTAGGCCGCGTCCGGACTGCCGGGATGCAAGGTGACGTAACGTGTCGCCGACCCGATGCAGGTATCGTAGTCGCCCTGCTGGTAGGAGGAATAGGCCGACATCAGGAGCGATTTGCGCGCCCAATCGGAATAGGGATGCTGACGGTCCACCTCCTCGAACTTCTTCGAGGCCGCACGAGGATCCTTGCGCTGGTTCATCAGGTACAAGCCCTCATTGTAGAGCTTGTCCGCGGGCTCCTCGTTGAAGGTGTCGTCCTTGGCCAGGAACTTGTCCCACAGCGGACCGGTGCCGCAACCACCCAACGGCAGCGCCAGCACGATCAGGCCCGCGGCCAGCCGCAACAATGATGCCCCTCCGGCGCGGCCGGCTGATGAGGTGCATGATTCGTGCGTGCTACGCGATAACGGCATGAATGTGAGAACCCGGCGCCTTGGAAGCGATTGATGGCGATCTGTCCACGAACGAGGCCATGGACGGAAATTTTCCCCGCGCCTGTGCTGCCCCGTGCAACCGCAGGCCTGTCTAGCCGAAAAACGACCCTCGACCAACCGAATACGGAGCCATTTCGCCCGGATTAAGGCGGCCCCAAGACGGTCACTATCGGCTGTGGTTACTATGGAAATTGCGAGAGCATTTTCGGTTCTGATGGAATCAGAACCGAAGCTCTAGATTCTTGTTTTGACCCGTTTTCTTCATGCGAACCGGTGCCCACTTCGCTCGAAAACGCTCTAGAAAACGCTAACGGAAAGCGGTGTTTAGGACACGTCCGGGCCATAGGCCGGGGCGATCAGGCCGCCGACAGTGGCACTCCCGGCCTCGGCAACGGTGCGGGAACGGCGCGCGGTTTCCGATTCGACCACCCGCCACGCGCTGCGATCGGAAAGCAGCGCGGTCAGCGCGGCATGGTTCAGCTTGTGGCCGCCGCGAACCGAGCGATAGGCGCCCAGGATCGGCAGGCCGGCCAGCGCGAGATCGCCGACCACGTCCAGCACCTTGTGGCGGACGCATTCGTCGCGGAAGCGCAGGCCTTCGGCGTTGAGCAGGCGGGTCTCGTCGAACACCACCGAGTTCTCGAAAGAGGCGCCGAGCGCGAAACCTGCGCTCCACAGCCGCGCCACGTCATTCATGCAGCCGAAGGTGCGGGCACGCGAAATCTCGCGGCGGAAGCTCTCAGCGGAAAGATCGAAACAGTAGCTCTGGCGGCCGATCAAGGGATTGGCAAAGTCGATCTCGACTTCGGCACGGAAGCCGCCGGCAAAGGGACGGAACTCACCGAAGCAGTCGCCGATCGCGACCTGCACCGGCTTCAGCACCTGGAGAACGCGGCGGGCGGCGGATTGGGTGACAATACCGGCCTGATCGACCGCGGCGACGAAGGCCGAAGCGCTGCCGTCCATGATCGGCACTTCCGGACCGTCGATTTCGATCGTGGCGTTGTCGACGCCCATGCCGCGCAGCGCAGCCAGCACGTGTTCGGCGGTCGATACCAGCGGCCCCTCGCGGTCGCCCAGGACGGTCGCGAACTCGGTCGCGATCACGGCATCAGCGGCGGCGTGAACTTCGCGGTCGGCCCCGTCGAGACCCGTCCGGATAAAAGTATAGCCCGCGTCAACGGGAGCAGGTCCAATGGTAAGGCTGACCGGTAAACCGGAGTGAACGCCGACGCCCGTCACGGTGGCCTGCGACCGAAGCGTTGTTTGACGGCTTAATTTCATCCGATATGCGCCCACACTACCCGACGTAACCTAAGACGAGGCGGCCTTACTTCCCCAACCGACTCGCTTAGGCATCCCCAAAGTTGGACAGACCATAGTCACCGCCCGAGAGCGTACAACTCACGCTTCTTTACCGATTGTTACCCCATCTCCGCCGCAATCGCGCCAAGGCTTAACCAAATTACGGAGCGGCCGGACACCCTTTCGGCACCATGACCAAGTCATGGAATACCTGATTAATCATTTAATTTCAGTTACTTGTTTGCCGGGCTATGACCACGGAGACGGTTAAAGAAAAGAGCCCCGGCGGGTTCCGCCGGGGCTCTTTGAATGATCAGGATTGTAACAAAGCTCAGTTTGCCTGCCGGCGCAGGAAGGCCGGGATATCAAGATGGTCATCTCCCTGTGGCGTCGGCGCAACAGGTGCCGGCCGGCCGTGGGGATCCAAACCTTGCGGCGCGGGACGCTTCGCATACTCAGATACCGGGTCGTGCGCCGCGATCTGCTGCGCCACGTTACGCTGCGGCTTGCGCTCGGGTAGCGGCGGCATGGCCGGACCGGAGGCGCGGGCCGCGACCGGGGGCTCGCTCTCCTCCTCGCGGCGGCCGAGGCCGACATTGGCGAGCCGCTGCAAGAGCGACAGGCGGGTCTTCTGCGGATGTTCCTCCTCGGCCTCGCCACGGGCCTGGCGAATCTCGGCCTGGGCCGGCATCGGCAGGTCCTCGAACTTCGGCATCCGCGGCGTGCGCACCGGCGGCCGCTCGGCGGTCGGCGGAATGAAGTTTTCCGGCGTCGCCGGCTCGTGGGCTTCGACCCTGGTCGCTTCCGGATCGGGGAACAGGGTCGGCTTCTGCGCGATCGGGCGGACGGTGACGTCGCCATAGGACGCCGGTTGCATCGGCGCGGCCTGCTGTTCCGGCGACACGGCGGCGGCGATGGCGGCGAGCGCGGCACGCTCGACGCTGCCCTGCTGGCGCAGCGGCGGCGGCGCGGCAGGTGCCGGCGCGGCCATCGGAGCGCCGCCGGCTTCCAGCTTATGGGCACGTTCGGCCAGGCGCTGGTTGTCGGCGCGCAGCCGGGCGGTCAGGTCGGCGAGCCGGCTCTCGGGCGAACCGTTGCCGGCCGGCGCAGGCGCAGCGGGAGCCGCGGCGGCGGCGTTGCGGGCGATCGCGGCCTGCTCGATGCCGGTCGCAACCACGGATACGCGGATGATGCCGTCGAGCGTCTCGTCGAAGGTGGCGCCGACGATGATGTTGGCGTCGGGGTCGACCTCCTCACGGATGCGGGTGGCGGCCTCGTCTACTTCGAACAGGGTGAGATCCTTGCCGCCGGTGATCGAGATCAGGAGGCCCCTGGCACCCTTCATCGAGGAGTCGTCGATCAGCGGATTGGCAATCGCGGCCTCGGCGGCGGTGAGCGCGCGCTTCTCACCGGTCGCCTCGCCCGTGCCCATCATCGCCTTACCCATCTCGCGCATCACGGCGCGGACGTCGGCGAAGTCGAGGTTGATCAGGCCTTCCTTGACCATCAGGTCGGTGATGCAGGCAACGCCCGAGTAGAGCACCTGGTCGGCCATCGCAAAAGCGTCGGCGAAGGTGGTCTTCTCGTTGGCGACCCGGAACAGGTTCTGGTTCGGGATGATCAGCAGGGTGTCGACCACCTTGTGCAGCTCGGAGATGCCGTTCTCGGCGGTGCGCATGCGGCGCTGGCCTTCAAAGTGGAACGGCTTGGTCACCACACCGACGGTGAGGATGCCCATCTCGCGAGCGGTCTTGGCGATCACGGGAGCGGCGCCGGTGCCGGTGCCGCCGCCCATGCCGGCGGTGACGAACACCATGTTGGCGCCGGTGAGGTGATCACGGAGTTCGTCGATGACCTCCTGCGCGGCGGCTGCGCCGACATCCGGCTGCGAGCCGGCGCCGAGGCCCTGGGTCACCTGCGTGCCCATCTGGATGATGCGTTGCGCCTTCGACATGGTCAGCGCCTGCGCGTCCGTGTTGGCGACGACGAAATCGACGCCCTGCAGCCCGGCGGTGATCATGTTGTTGACGGCATTGCCGCCCGCGCCACCGACGCCGAAGACGGTGATCCGCGGTTTCAGCTCGCTGATGTCAGGAGGGGTCAGATTGAGTGCCATGGTTGCCTCTCGATTACGCGCGCGCGTAGGTTCGCCCCGGCCTGCGGCCGCGGGAGCTGGTGAAAATCCTGTGGGCCTTATGAGTGGTCATCAGAAGCCCTCGCGAAGCCATCGTCCGACCTTTCCGAAATAACCGTCAGTCCCTGTCTTGAGCTGCCGCGTGTGCCGCGGTTCGACATGTTCAAGGTGAGCGTATTGCGGATAGACCAGAAGCCCGGTGGGCACCGCGAACGACGGACCCTTGGCCTCGTTGGGCAGACGGCCGAAGCCGAGCGGACGGCCGATCCGCACCGGCCGATTGAGAATGCGGGTGGCGAGTTCGATCATGCCGGTGAGCTGCGAGGCGCCGCCGCTCAGCACGACCCGCGCCCTCGGCTCTGCCGCAAACGGGGAAGCCTTGAGCCGGTCCCGGACCATCTCAAAAATCTCCTCGGCGCGATGCCGGACGATGTTCGCAATCGTGGCGCGGGAGACGATCTGCGGCGTGTCGCGTTCGTCGCCGGCGGTCGGGACCGACATCAGCTCGCGCGCATCCGAGCCGCCGGTCAGCACGGTGCCGTATAAAGTCTTGATTCGCTCGGCATCCGCAATGCATGCGCCGATGCCGCGCGCAAGATCCATCGTGATGTGTTGCCCGCCGAGCGCAAATCCCGACGCGTGCACGAAGCGTCCCCCCGAATAGGTCGCGATCGTGGTCGAGCCGGCGCCCATCTCGACCACGGCGGCGCCGAGATCGGCTTCATCATCGGTGAGCACCGAGAGGCCGGCGACATAGGAGCTCGCCGCCATCGCCTCGACGTTGAGGTGGCAACGCTCGACCACGAGCATCAGGTTCTTGGCGACGGTGGCGTCGGCCGTGACGACATTCATGTCGACGCCGAACTGACTCGCCACCATGCCGCGCGGGTCGCGGATGCCCTTGACGCCGTCGAGTGCGTAGCCGACTGGCAGCGCGTGCAGCACGGTCCGCCCGTGGGCGGTCGCGTGGATCATGCCGGCCGTGGTGACGCGGCTGATATCGGCTTCCGTCACCGAGCCGCCGCGAATGTCGGCGGCAGCCTCGACGAGCTGGCCGGCGGGCCGGCCGCCGGCGACCGGCAGCAGCACGGATTCGACTCGGACCTTGGCCATGCGCTCGGCCAGCGCCACCGCATGACGCACCGCCTTCTCGCATTCGGCAAGATCGACCACCGCGCCGGCCTTGACGCCGCGCGACTGGATCTGGCTGTAGCCGATCAATTCCACCGCATGGGTGCGGCCGCGCAGGGCTTCGCTCGGCGGCGACGGCTTCAGCCGCGCGATCATGCAGGCGATCTTGCTGGTGCCGATATCGAGCGAAGCCACCAGCGCAGTGCGCTTGTGGGCCATCGGGCGCGTCTTCGGCGTCAGATTGCGATCCAGGACGGTCATGCGTCACCGCCCTTCTTCTTGGACTTCTTGTCCTTGAACAGCTCTTCGCGCGCCTTTGCCGCTTCCTCGGCCAGTTGCACCGTCAGCCGGTCAGGCAGGCGCATGTCGACGGCGACGATGTCGCGCGAGAACAGCCGGTCTTCCTTGTCGAGCTTGGAGAGCGCGGCGAGCGCATTGCCGACGTCGTTCTCGGGCAGGCGGATGTCGAGCCCATCCTTGAGCCGCAGATTCCAGCGCCGTTCGCCAACGAAGATCGCGGCCTTGGTCACCGAACGCACCTGCGGATAGCGGTCGAGCAGCGCCAGGAAGTCCTTGGCCCTGGTCTCGGCCCCCTTGCCGACCACGAGCGGCAACGTGAGGAAGCGGCGCGACACGTAGGGCTCGAGGACCGCGCCATCATCCGCGACTACGGACAGGCGCCCATCCTGCTGCCACAGCGCGAAAGCCTTGCGCTCGACGATGTCGATCTGGAGCTGGCCCGGATACAGCTTCAGGATCGTCGCGTCGGCGATCCAGGGATTGGCCTTCAGCCGATCGCGCACGGTCGCGGCATCCAGGAACAGCAGCGAGGAGCGACCGTTGACGCCGCCGATCGCCAGCACCTCGTCCTGGCTCAACTGCTTGCGGCCGTTGATGGCCACCGTGGTGATTCGGAAGCCCGCCGAGTTGGCGAGCGCATTGCGCGCATCCGAAAGCCCTGTGACGAATTCGTCGACATGGCCGCCCTTGACGATGCCGAGGCCGGCGCTGCCGAGCAGGATGAAGACGGTGGCGGCAAGACCGACGCGGCGCGGCAGATAGCGCTCGACCAGAAGGATGAAGCGGCTCGGCGGATCGCGATCGATCACCGGCGGGGCGCGGCGGGTACGACGACGGGCACGACGGTGGGCAAAATACTCGCGCAGCAGCACCGCCGCTCCAATAGCGGCTGCTTTCAGGTCAGCTTCGGGCCTCAGCGATCGCAGTGATCGAGTGAGGCGGCCTGCACCATCCATTGCACGAGCTCGTCAAACCTTCTGCCCGCAACACGTTTGCGGGTCCTGGCGCACACAACGTCTCGGTGATGCCGGCCTGGGTGTCGAAGCCAGTAAGAAAGGCCCCCTGTCCCTCGTTACGCGTGTCGAAGTGAAAGTTCCCGCGACAGCTCACGCCCGGCAGCCAAGCGCTACATGCGCCGCCGGCGTTAACCTTCGGACTTCCTGGTAAACAAAAGGTAAAAGCGGTTAACGCGGAACGCGTTTTGATGAGCAATGTGCGTAGTTTGCCACGCAATCCTTAGGATTTTAGCAATCGCCCGGGGTTCCCGATTCGGCACGGAACCAGTTCCGGGTGCTTTTAGACGCGCGGGATACTCCCCCGTCATTCCGAGGCGATGCGAAGCATCGAGCCCGGAATCCATTTCGCCGCTTGCGCCCGTAGCCCGATGGATTCCGGGTTCGCGCTACGCGCGCCCCGGAATGACGGAAGGACTTGTCCGCCGCCTGGCCAATTCGATCTGCTCTTGCAGGAAATCGACGAACTCGATGCCCTGCGCCTTGAGCGCCTTCGGATAGAGCGAGGCCTTGGTCAGCCCCGGCAGCGTATTGGTCTCAAGATAGATCGGGCCCTTGGCGGAGACGATGAAGTCGGTGCGGGAATAGCCGGCGCAGGACAACGCCCGGTGGGCGCGGAGCGCGAGGTCCATGATCGCGGCGCTGATATCAGGCGAAAAGCGCCCGGGGCAGATCTCCTGGGTCGATTTGAGCAGGTATTTTGCGGTGTAGTCGAACGCGCCCTCCGCCGGCACGATCTCGATCGGCGGCAGCGAGAAGATTGCGCCGTCGGACCGCTCCAGCACGCCGCAGGTTGCCTCCACGCCCGCAACGAACGGCTCGATCAGATATTCCTCCGTCGCGGCGGCGTTGCGGACGGCGACGATGTCCTGCTTCGCGTTGACGAAGATCAGGCCGTAGCTTGATCCGTCGCGCGCAGGCTTGGCGATCAGCCTGCCGTATTCGGCGAAGGCAGCGTCGATCTCGTCGAGGGCGATGCCGCTCGGCGCCGGCACGCCCGCAATCGCCGCGAATCGCTTCGCCGCGACCTTGTCGAAGGCGAGATGCGAGGACGCCGAGCTGGAGCCGGTGAAGGGGATGCCGCGCATCTCGCACATCGCCTGCAATTCGCCGTTCTCCGCGCTGCCACCGTGCAGGCCAAGCACCAGCACGCGATCCTCGCGGGCGGCCTGGTCGAGCGCCTGCGCGAGCGGGATGCCGCGCGTGCCGGGCCTGAACTCGTCCTGGAAGGGCCTCACATGTTCGAGAAGCTGCTCGGACCGCACGACATGGACATTGTCAGCCACGTCCCAGAACCAGAGATCGGCCTCCGGCAAAGCCTGGTGCAGCGCCTGCGCGCTTGCCACCGAGACGAGGCGTTCCTTGTTGCTGCCGCCGAAGAGAATGGTCGTTCGCATCGCTGTTGCCTTCAGTCATTCCGGGATGGTCCGACAGGACCAGACCCGGAATCTTCTCTCCGTATAAGCTCTGGATTCCGGGTTCGCGCTTCGCGCGCCCGGGAATGACTACGGAATCCCGATTCGCTTGATTTCCCAGTGTAACTCGATTCCCGACGTCTCTTTCACCCGCTGCCGCACGGTTTCGCCGAGCGTCTCGATATCGCGTCCGGTGGCATTGCCGGTGTTGATCAGGAAATTGCAGTGCATCTCCGAGACCTGGGCGCCGCCGACGCGCAAGCCGCGGCAGCCGGCGGCATCGATCAATTTCCAGGCGCTGTTGCCCGGCGGGTTCTTGAACGTCGAGCCGCCGGTCTTCTCGCGAATCGGCTGCGCGGTCTCGCGGTGGGCCTGCACCTCGTTCATGCGCGCGCGGATCGCCTCGGGCGCAGTGATCCTGCCGCGAAAGCGCGCGGAGGTGAAGATGATCGAGGGATCGACGCCGCTGCTGCGATAGACGAATTTCATGTCGGAATTGGTGAACACATGCTTGTTGCCGTCGCGGCCGATTCCGGTGGCATCCAGCAGCACATCCTTGGTCTCGCCGCCGTTGGCGCCCGCATTCATGCGCAGCGCACCGCCGACGGTGCCGGGGATGCCGAAGAAAAACTCCATGCCGCCGATATCAGCCGCAGCCGCCGTCTCCGCCACGCGCTTGTCGAGCGCTGCGGCGCCGGCGCTCACGATGTCGCCTTCGGCCCTGGTCTCGCCGAATGCGCGCGGCGCGAGGCGAATCACGACGCCCGGCATGCCGCCGTCGCGCACGATCAGGTTCGAGCCGACGCCGACGACATAGACAGGCAACTCCTGCGGCAAGCGCGCCTGGAAATAAGCAAGGTCGTCTTCGTCCGCCGGCGTGAACAGCACCTGCGCCGGTCCGCCGACGCGAAACCAGGTCAATTCCGCCAGCGACTGGTTCGCCAGCAGCCGCCCGCGCAGTTCCGGCATCGCGGCTTTCAGCTCTGGCGTGATGTCGGGGAAACCGGCCACGCTAGCCCAACGCCTTCAATTCGCCGGGCAATGCGTAAGCCCATTGCGTGATGTTGCCGGCGCCGAGGCACACGACGAGATCGCCGGGCTTGGCAAGGTCGCGAACGATTTTCGCAAGCTCGCCGGCATTCGGCAGCGGGATCACGTCGCGATGGCCGTGTGCGCGCAGGCCGAGCACGAAATGATCGCGGTCGATGCCCGGGATCGGCGCCTCGCCCGCCGGATAGACCTCGGCGACGACGACCGCATCGGCATCGTTGAAGCAGGTGCAGAATTCCTCAAACAGCGACTGCAGGCGGGTGAAACGATGCGGCTGCACCACGGCGATGATCCTGCCGCTGTAGGACTCGCGCGCCGCCTTCAAGACCGCAGCGATCTCGACGGGATGGTGGCCGTAATCGTCGATCACGATGACGCCGCTCCATTCGCCGGTCTTGGCGAAGCGCCGCTTCACGCCGCCGAAGCCTGCGATGGCCTTGCGGATCGCTTCGTCGGAAATGCCGAGCTCATGCGCAACCGCAATCGCCGCGGTGGCATTCAACGCGTTGTGGCGGCCGGGCATCGGCAGCACGATATCCGAGATCTCGTGCACCACGTCGGTTTTGCGGTTGCGGAAGGAGACCTTGAACTTCGAGCCGCCGGGAATCGGCTGCAGGTCGACCAGCCGCGCATCGGCCTGCGGATTTTCGCCATAGGTGATGATGCGACGGTCCTCTATGCGGCCGACGATCGTCTGCACCACCGGGTGGTCGATGCACATCACCGCGAAGCCATAGAACGGCACGTTCTCGACGAAGGCGCGGAACGCATCCTGCACGGCCTCGAAGGTCTTGAAGTGGTCAAGATGCTCGGGGTCGACATTGGTGACGATGGCGACATCCGTCGGCAGTTTCAGGAACGTGCCGTCGCTTTCGTCGGCTTCCACCACCATCCAGTCGCCTGCGCCCAATCGCGCATTGGTGCCATAGGCATTGATGATGCCGCCATTGATCACGGTCGGATCGAAATCGCCGGCATCGAGCAGCGCTGCGACCATCGAGGTGGTCGTGGTCTTGCCATGGGTGCCGGCGATGGCGACGCAGCTCTTCAGCCGCATCAATTCGGCGAGCATCTCGGCACGGCGCACCACGGGAATGCGCTGCGCGCGCGCCGCCATCAGTTCCGGATTGTCGCGCTTGATCGCGGTCGAGACCACGACGACGTCGGCGCCGTTGATGTTCTCGGCCTTGTGGCCGACCGAAACCTTGACTCCCTTCTCGCGCAGCCGCGCGACATTGCCGCTCTCGGACGCGTCAGAGCCCTGCACGGTGTAACCGAGATTGCAGAGCACCTCGGCAATGCCGCTCATGCCGATGCCGCCGATCCCGATGAAGTGGATAGGTCCGATCTCGCGCGGCAGTCTCATGGTTCGTTTCCCTCGTCATGCCCGGCGCTTGCCCGGTCACCCACGAATCTCCTGCCCTTCATGCAAGACGCGGATGGCCGGGACAAGACCGGCCATGACGCCGGAACACGGAAATTCGCGGTTTTTCGTCATTCCGGGGCGCTCGCGGCGCGAGCGAACCCGGAATCTCGAGATTCCGGATCAGTCCGCTTCGCGGCCTGTCCGGAATGACTCCTGGTCAAATTCCAGCCACTTTCACCACCAGATCGGCCAGCCGTTCGGCGGCGTCGAGCCGGCCGGCGCCGCGCGCGGCTGCCGCCATCGCCGTCAATTTCTCAGGTTCGGCCGCGAAAGCAGAGATTTCGGCCGCCAACCGGCCTTGCGTGAATTCCGCCTGCGCAATCCGCAGCGCGCCGCCGGCCTGCGACAGCACGCCGGCATTGGCGAACTGGTCCTGGTCGATCGCGCCGGGCAGCGGCACCAGGATCGAGGGCCGGCCGATCGCGGCGAGCTCGGCGACGGTGCCGGCACCGGAGCGCGAGATCACGAGATGGCTGGCGGCGAGTCTTGCCGGCAGGTCGGCGAAGAACGGCGCGAGCTCGGCATTGATCTTGAGGTTGTCATAGACCGCGCGCACCCGCGCCATGTCCTCCTCCCGCACCTGCTGGGTGAGGATCAGGCGGCTCCACAGCGCGGGCTCGAGCTTTTCGATCGCGCCGGGCACGATATCACTCATCACCCGCGCGCCCTGGCTGCCGCCGACCACGAGCAGACGCAGCGGGCCGTTCGGCTCCGGCGTGGCAAACGGCACCGCGGCAGCCGCGAGGACCGCGGGCCGCATCGGCGTGCCGACGGTGGTGGTCTTGCCGGCCAGCGCCGGATCGCGATCGAGCACGCCGGGCAGCGAGGTCGCAATCGCATTGACGCGGCTGGAGAGGAAGCGATTGGCGCGGCCGAGCACCGCGTTGGCGTCATGGATGATGCCGGGCACGCCGAGCAGCCGTGCGGCGAGCAGCGGCGGCACCGTGGGATAGCCGCCGAAGCCGACCACCGCGGCCGGCTTCAGACGGCGCACCAGATTGGCGGCAACCACGATACCGTAGCCGAGCGTGATCGCGGTGCGGGCGAGCGTGATTGGATTGCGTCCGCGCACCGTCTCGCTCGGCACCACATCGATATTTTCCTTGGAGAACAGTCCGCTGTAGCGCAGCGCGCGGGCGTCGGTCGCGAGCCGCACGCGCAGGCCGCGCTTGATCAGTTCCACGCCGAGCGCTTCGGCGGGGAACAAATGGCCGCCGGTGCCGCCGGCCGCAAGCAGGATGAGGGGCGCGTTGTCCATGGCCTCAAATAGCCGACGGCGCTAGTCAGGCATAGCCCTGCACAGCGCCGGCCGCGTTCACGGATTCAATCTCGGTGCGTGGGCGCTGCCGGGTCAGCGCCAGCATCATGCCGACGCCGTAGGCCAGCGAGACGATCGAGGAGCCGCCATAGGAGATGAACGGCAGCGTCATGCCCTTGGCGGGGATCAATTGCAGATTGACCGCCATGTTGATCGCAGCCTGCACGCCGAACAGGATCGCAAGCCCCGACGCCGCAAAGCGGGCGAACATGTCCTCGGTCGCATAGGCGCGTGAGAGCGTGCGGATCACCACGAAGGCGAACAGCGCCAGCAGCGCGAGGCAGAGGATGATGCCGAATTCTTCCGCGGCGACCGCGAAGACGAAGTCGGTATGGCTGTCCGGCAGGCTGCGTTTTGCAATGCCCTCGCCCGGCCCGAGCCCGAACCAGCCGCCGTTCCAGAATGCCTCCATCGCCATGTCGACCTGGAAGGTGTCACCGGAGGCCGGATTCATGAAGCGCTTGATGCGGCCGGCGACATGCGGGACGAACAGATAGGCGCTGAACAGGCCGAGGCCGGCGGCGCCCGCAAGCCCCGCGACCCAGATCATCCGCATGCCTGCGATGAAGAACAGCGCGCCCCACACCATCAGGATCAGCATGGTCTGGCCGAAATCGGGCTCCATCACCAGCAGCGAGACCAGCGTCAACAGCAGCACCAGCGCCATCGAGGTCGCCGGCATTTCCGGACGCCTGGTCGATTCCGCAAACAGCCAGGCCGCGAGGATCACGAAGGCCGGCTTTGCCGATTCGGAAGCCTGGATGTTGACGCCGACCAGCGTGATCCAGCGCCGCGAGCCCTTCACCTCCGGGCCGACCAGCAAAGTCATCACGATCAGCGCGATGCTGACGAAGAACACCACCACCGCGGCGCGCCGGATCTGGCGCGGCGACAGGAAGGAGACCGTGATCAGCACGATGAAGGACGGCAGCAGGAACATCACGTGCCGGCTGAAGAAATGGAAGGGGTCGAGCCCGATCCGGGTCGCGACCGGCGGGCTCGCCGCCAGCGACAGGATGACACCGCCGAACATCAGCGCGATGACCGCCGCCAGCAGCGGCTTGTCAATGGTCCACCACCAGTCGGAGAACGGGGTGCGTTGATCACGGGCGAGCATGGGCGTCCCCAGAATGCCGAGGTAACGGCCATTGGTGGACGAGGATGGTTTCCGAAGGGTTAATGGAGTGAGCAACTTTGGAGATAGAGCGAACCTCTCTCCCCTCGTCATGCCCGGCCTTGTGCCGGGCATCCACGTCTTTGCCGCCGCAACGAAGGGAAGACGTGGATGGCCGGGACAAGCCCGGCCATGACGGGCTACATCACCACCGGCTTGACGCCGGGCAGCGCTGTCACGAGGTCGCGGAAGGCGGCGCCGCGGATTTCGAAATTGCGGTACTGGTCGAACGAGGCGCAGGCCGGCGACAGCAGGACAACCGGGTCAGTGAGCCCAGAGGCTTCCGCGTCACGCGCGGCGTTGGCGACTGCTACATCCAGCGTCTGCGAAATCTCGTGCGGCACGGCCTCGCCGAGCGTGCCGGCGAATTCCTGCGCGGCCTCGCCGATCAGATAGGCTTTGCGGATGCGCGGGAAATAGCCAGTCAGGCTGGTGATGCCGCCGGCCTTGGGCTTGCCGCCGGCAATCCAGAAGATATCGGAGAAAGACGACAGGGCATGGGCGGCTGCATCCGCGTTGGTGCCCTTGGAGTCATTGACGAACAGCACGTTGCCGCGGCGGCCGACCTGCTCCATGCGGTGGGCGAGGCCGGGAAAGCTGCGCAGGCCGTTCTGCAGCACATCCGTCGAGATGCCCATCGCCAGCGTGCAGGCTGCGGCGCACGCCGCGTTCTGCGCGTTGTGCAGGCCGCGGAGCGAGCCGATGCCGCCCAGCCGTGCGATCTCACTGCGCGCGGCGCCAGATGCAAGCACGATGGTCTCGCGCTCGACATAGATGCCGTCCGGCAGCGGGTTCTTCACGGACACCCGCACCACGCGCTTGCCCGCCCGATCGAGCCGATCGGCGATGTTGCGGCAGAAGATGTCGTCGACGCCGACGATCGAGGTGCCATCCGGCTGCACGCCGGCCACCAGCCGCTCCTTCACCGCAGCGTAATTCTCCAGCGTGCCGTGGCGATCGATGTGGTCCTCGCTGACATTGAGCAGGATGCCGACGGACGGATCGAGCGAAGGCGTGAGGTCGATCTGGTAGGACGACATCTCGATCACGTGCACACGCCCCATCCGCGGCGGCTCCAGCGACAGGATCGCGGTGCCGATATTGCCGCCCATCTGGGTGTCGTAGCCGGCGACCTTCATCAGATGGGCGATCAGCGCTGTTGTGGTCGACTTGCCGTTGGTGCCGGTGATGGCAACGAAAGGCGCTTGCGGCGCGTGCCGCCGTCGCTCGCGGCAGAACAGTTCGATGTCGCCGATCACCTCGACGCCGGCCTGGCGCGCCAGCAGCACGCTCCAATGCGGCGCCGGATGAGTCAGTGGCGCGCCGGGGGTCAGGATCAGCGCGGCGAAATTCGTCCAGGAGACCGAGCGCAGATCCGCGGTGACGAAACCGGCCTGCGCGGCCTTGGTGACGTTGTCGGAATTGTCGTCGCCGGCGATCACCTCCGCCCCACCCGCCCTTAGCGCGTGGCAGCTCGCAAGCCCCGAACCGCCGAGCCCGAACACGGCGACCGTCTTGCCCGCGAAAGAGGTGACAGGGATCATCGCAGCTTCAGCGTGGACAGGCCGGCGAGCGCCAGCATCACGGCGATGATCCAGAAGCGGATCACGATCTGCGGCTCGGTCCAGCCCTTCTGCTCGAAATGATGGTGCAGCGGCGCCATCCGGAACACGCGCTTGCCGGTGAGCTTGAACGAGGCCACCTGCACGATCACCGAAACCGCCTCCAGCACGAACAGGCCGCCGATCACCGCCAGCACGATCTCGTGCTTCACCGCGACCGCCGTCGCCCCGAGCATGCCGCCGAGCGCGAGCGAGCCGGTGTCGCCCATGAAGATCGACGCCGGCGGCGCGTTGAACCACAGAAACCCAAGACCTGCGCCCAGCACGGCGCCGCAGAGCACCGCGAGCTCGCCGGTGCCGGCGACGTAGTTGATCTGCAGGTAGTCGGAGAACACCGCGTTGCCGGTGAGATAGGAAATCATGCCGAAGCTGGCAGCCGCGATCATCACCGGAACGATGGCGAGACCGTCGAGGCCGTCGGTCAGGTTCACCGCGTTGCCCGCGCCGACCATGACGAAGGCGCCGAAGATCACGAAGAACCAGCCGAAATTGAACACCAGATCCTTGAAGAAGGGAATCGCGAGCGAGGTCGAGGACACGTCGCGCCCGAGCCGCACCAGCGCGTAACAGGCGGCGAGCGCGATGATCGCCTCGATCGCGAGGCGCAGCTTGCCGGCAAAGCCGCTGTGGCTCTGCTTGGTGACCTTCAGATAATCGTCATAGAAGCCGACGAAGCCGAAACCCAGCGTCACCGCCAGCACGATCCAGACATAGGGATTGATCGGGTTGGCCCAGAGCAGCGTCGCCACGACGACGCCGGACAGGATCATCAGGCCGCCCATGGTCGGCGTGCCCTTCTTCGTAATCAGGTGCGATTGCGGGCCGTCGGTACGGATCGGCTGGCCCTTGCCCTGGCGCAGCCGCAGATGATCGATGATCCAGGGCCCGAACAGAAACACGAACAGCGCGCCCGTCACCATCGCCCCGCCGGTGCGGAAGGTGATGTAGCGGAACACGTTGAGCGCCCCCCGGAACACCCCGAAGCCGGGCACCGTGTTGGAAAGGTCGATCAGCCAATAAAACATTCAATAAGCCTATACCGCTTCTTCACGCGCGGCTTTGCCGGGAAAGCGCTTTTCCAGCGCGTTGACGATCCGCTTCATCTTCGAACCCAGCGATCCCTTGACCATGACGGCGTCGCCGGGGCGGATGGCCGCGACCGCCTGGGTCTCCAGACTCGCCGAGTTATCCGCATAGCCTCCCCGCCTTCCCGTGGAAAGAGCGTCCCAGAGGTTGCGCATCAGCGGACCACAACAATAAACGAGGTCGATATTGTTGGCGTTGACAGCCTCGGCCAAACCGCGATGCAGCGCAGGCCCGGTCGGCCCGAGCTCGAGCATGTCGCCGAGTACCGCGATGCGGCGGCCCTGCGGACCGATATGGGCCCGCCCGAGCACGTTCAGCGCGGCCGCCATCGACGCCGGATTGGCGTTATAACTCTCATCAATCAGCGTTGCCTCACCGGCCCCGACATCGAGGGTGCGCCGCGCACCGCGGCCCGCGGGCGCCTCAAGCTGCGACAGCGACAATGCGGCGCGCGCAAGGTCCGCCCCGATCAGCGACGCGCCGGCGAGCACGGCGAGCGAGTTCATCGCCATATGGCGGCCGGGCATGCTGATCTTGTAGGTGACGTCGTGGCCGAGGATGTCGGCGTGCACGGCGGAACAGGTCGCGTGGAGCGACACATCGATCAGCCGCGCATCGGATTGCGCATCCGTGCCGAAGGAGACGATGCGTGAAATGCCGAGTTCCTTCGCGCACGCTTGCAGCCTTGCGAATTGCGCATTGTCGCGGTTGAGCACGACGGCGCCATCAGGCTCAAGACCTTGAAAGATCTCCGCCTTGGCGTCCGCGATCTCTTCGATGCCGGAGAAGAATTCCAGATGCACCGGCTCGACGGTGGTGATGACGGCAACATGCGGCCGCACCAGCTTCACCAGCGGCGTAATCTCGCCGACATGGTTCATGCCGATCTCGAACACCGCAAAGCGCGCCGATGCCGGACAGCGCGCCAGCGACAGCGGCACTCCCCAATGATTGTTGAAGGAAGCAACGGAGGCGTGCGTCTCGCCTTGCGCCGAGAGCACATGCCGGAGCGCTTCCTTGGTCGAGGTCTTGCCGACCGAGCCGGTGACCGCGATGATCCTCGCGTCGAGCCGCGCGCGAGAGGCATGGGCGAGATCGACCAGCCCTGCAAGCACATCGTCGACGACGAGCAGCGGCGCATCGGCGGGGAACTTCTCGCGCTGGGCGCTTTCGACCACCGCGAGCGCGGCGCCCGCCTTCAATGCGGCCTCGACAAAACTGTGGCCGTCATGCACGTCGCCCTTGATGGCAAAATAGGCCTCGCCCGGCCGCAGCGTGCGGCTGTCGATGGAAAGGCCGGTGACGGCGGAGGGCAAGCGCCCCTGGGTCGCGGCGCGCATCGCGTCCGCCATTGCCGCCGATGTCCACAGTGGTGTGCTCATGCGCCCCTCGCTTCCAGCGCCGCGGCCACGGCCTCATGATCGCTGAACGGCAGCGTCTTGTTGCCGATGATCTGTCCGATCTCATGCCCCTTGCCGGCGATCAGGAGCGCATCGCCCGGCTGCAATGCAGCAATGCCGGCCCTGATCGCTTCCGCGCGATCGCCGATTTCGCTCGCGCCCTTCGCCGCTGCGAGGATGGCGGCACGGATCGTCGCCGGATTCTCGCTGCGCGGATTGTCATCGGTGACGATGACGCTGTCCGCATTGTCAGCGGCAATCGCGCCCATCAGCGGACGCTTGCCCGCATCGCGGTCGCCGCCAGCGCCAAGGACGACGATCAGCTTGCGCTTGGCATAGGGCCGCAGCGCCTGCAGCGCCTTGGCAAGCGCATCCGGCTTGTGCGCGTAGTCGATGAAAATCGGCGCGCCGTTGCGCTCGCCGACGCGTTCGAGCCGGCCCTTGGCGCCCTCGAGATGTTCGAGGCTCGCGAAGACGGCATCGGCGTCGTTCCCGGTCCCGATCGCAAGGCCGGCAGCCACCAGCGCATTCTCGATCTGGAATTCACCGACCAGCGGCAAATGGATGGTGCGCTTCCGGCCGCGATGCTCGACCATAAGCTTTTGCGCAAAACCTTCGATCGACGCGGCGAGCAGGCGAATATCATCACCGCCATCGGCCTTGCGGCCAACCGCGATGATCCTGAGCCTGCGCGCACGCGCCGCATCGATCACCTCAGGCGAACAATCATGATCGGCGGAAATCACGGCCGCCCCGCCATCCATCACGAGATCGCGGAACAGCCGCAGCTTCGCGTTGAGATAGTGCGCCACATCGGGGTGATAATCCATGTGATCGCGCGACAGGTTGGTGAAGCCGCCGGCGGCGACGCGCACGCCGTCAAGGCGGTACTGGTCGAGCCCGTGCGAGGACGCCTCGAATGCGAGATGCGTGACGCCATCGCGGGCGATCTCGTCGAGCTGGCGATGCAGCTCGATCGGATCAGGCGTGGTCAGCGAGCCATAGACCGTACGCTTCGGCGACACCAGGCCGATGGTGCCGATGCTCGCGGCATCGTGCCCCAGTCGCTGCCAGATCTGGCGCGTGAAAGCCGCCACCGATGTCTTGCCGCTGGTGCCGGTCACCGCCGCAATCGTCTCGGGCTGGCGCGGGAAAAATTTCGCCGCAGCCAGCGCCAATGCGCGGCGTGGATTCGGCGTCACGACAAAAGGCACACGCAACCCGCCTTGCGGCCGGTGCTCGCTCGCAACAGCGGCTGCGCCCGCGGCAATCGCGGCATCGATGAAGCGCGCCCCGTCGGTCTTGTAGCCCGCGAGTGCGAAGAACAGATCGCCCGGCTTCACCGTGCGGCTATCAGCCGTCACCCCTCCGATCTCGACGGCTTCCGCCTGCGGATCGATCGTGGCATCAGCACTGAAAAGGTCGCGAAGTCTCATGATCTTCCAGTCCGGCCGGCTGCTCACGCTCAAACGTGACGGCGCATGATCCTCTCGGAAACCCCGCATCCACTTTTCCGGATCATGCCCTGCCCCCACGCCTTACTGGGTTGTCCTCGATGCCGCAAGAATAAGGCGGTCGGACGGCGGCAGGTCAAACCGCGGCTCGAGGCCCAAAAGCGGCGCAATACGGGCGATCACCTTGCCGCCGGTCGGCACCGCGTTCCAGCCCGAGGTGATGAAACCATGGGTCTCCGGCAGCGCCTTCGGCTCGTCCAGCATCACCAGGAGCTGGTACTTCGGATTATCGGCCGGGAGGATGGCGGTGAAGGAGTTCAGCACCTGTTTCTTGGAGTAGCGGCCGTTGACCACCTTTTCCGCAGTGCCGGTCTTGCCGCCGATATAATAACCCTTCACGTCGGCCGACTTGGCGGTCCCGATTTCGGCATTAAGTCGCATCAGATAACGGATCTTGTCCGACGTCTCAGGCTTCACCACCCGCTTGGCCATCGCCTTGGCGTCTTCCTCCGTGCGCTTGAGGAAGGTCGGCGGAATCAGATAGCCGCCATTGACCATCGCATTGATGCCCATCACCGCCTGCAGCGGCGCAACCGCGATGCCATGGCCGAAGGAGATGGTGATCGTGTTCAATTCGCCCCAGCGCTTCGGCACGATCGGCGATGCGCTCTCCGGCAATTCGGTGCGCAGCCGGTCGAGCTGGCCAACCTTCTTCAGGAACGCCTTGTGCGCCTCGACTCCTTGCGCAAGCGCGATGCGCGCCGCGCCGACATTGGAGGAGAAGGTGAACACTTCCGACAGCGAGATCGCCCGGCCGAGCGGATGGCTGTCGTGGATCGCGAACTTGCCATAGTGTAGCGCGCCGCGCGCATCATACATGGTGTGGAGCGTGGCCTTGCCGGAATCCAGCGCCATCGCCAGCGTCAGCGTCTTGAAGGTCGAGCCCATCTCGAACACGCCCGTGGTCAGGCGGTTGATGCGATCGGGATCGTGCGCTTCCTTCGGATTGTTGGGATCGAAATCGGGCAGTGAGACCAGCGCGACGATCTCGCCGGTCCGGACATTGGAGACGAGGCCCGATGCCGCCTTGGCCTTGTACTTCTCCTTGGCCTTCAGGAGCTCGTCGCGCAGCGCGTGCTCGACACGCAGATCGATCGACAGTTCCACCGGCTTCTGCAAGCGGTCGGTGGCAAAACCCGCGCGATGCAGATCGGCCAGACCATTATTGTCCAGCCACTTCTCCATGCCGGCGATGCCCTGGTTGTCGATATTGACGAGGCCGATCAAGTGGGCAACGGTCGCGCCGGTCGGATAGATGCGCCTGTTCTCGCGCAGGAAGCCGATGCCGGGAACGCCGAGGCGATGGATATCCTGCTGCTGTTGCGGCGTGATCTCGCGCTTCAGCCAGACGAAACCTTTTCGCGAGGACAGACGATCGCGCACTTCGGCGGTATCGAGATCAGGCAGCGTCGCGGTCAGAAGCTCGATCGCCTCGTCTTTGTCGATGATGCGGCGCGGCTCGCCGAACAGGCTCGGCGCTTTGACGTCGGTCGCGAGGATTGCGCCATTGCGGTCGATGATATCGGGGCGCGCGGTCGCGATCGCATCCTGCGAGGCGGTGCGGCGCGCGCCGTGGCTGTCGGCGCCGATCGCGAACATCACGAGCCGCCCGGCAATGATGGCGTAGACGGCGGCAAACGCGATGATCGCAAAGCCGACGCGGGCGCGTGCCTTCACTGCGCGGTCGACATTCCGCCCGTAGAGCAGGCCGCGGATCAGCCGCTGCCGCCACGGCTCGGCCGGCTTTGTGCTTGGCGCGCGGTCGGTCATTGCTGATCTCCCTGCTGCGCCGGCTCTCGTACCGATCCGGTCACGCTCTCCTGGTCGGCGGCGGCCTCGATGGTGTTGATCATCGCGCCAATCGGATCGGGCGCGCCCGGTCGCGCGAAGTTCGGCGGACGTTCGGGCAAGTTCTTCAGCGAGTCATATTGACTGGCGATGAGCGGCTTCAATGCGAGATGACGCTCGGCCAGCCCCTGCAGCCGAAGCGGCGAGTCGAGCTTGGCCCATTCAGCGCGCAGGGTCGCGATCGCGTCGCGCTGCTCGCGGATTTCCGCGTTCAGCCGCAGCACGCGCTCGGTACGGGCCGTCGATTCCATCTTGATGCGGTAGACATAGGCCGCACAAACCACGAGGAAACCGATCACGAGGAAATGGAGGATGCGCATGCGCTAGCCTCCCCTCATCACGCGTTCGAGCGTCGGCCATGACGGCGGTGCACCCTCGGCATGAGCCAGTGCTTCCGTACGCTCGGCGGCGCGCAGCTTGGCCGACCGGGCGCGAGGATTGGCCGCGATCTCGTCCTCGGACGGCGTCAGCGGACGTTTTGTCAGTATCTTGAAGCTGGGCGCCATCTGCGCCACTTCGGGCAGATGCCGTGAGCCGCTGGAAACCTTACCGCGCTCAGCCAGGAAATTCTTGACGATGCGGTCTTCCAGCGAATGGAACGAAACAACCACGAGCCGCCCGCCCGGCTTCAGCACGCGCTCTGCGGCGGTGAGCGCGCGATGCAATTCGTCGAGCTCTTCGTTGACGAAGATGCGCAGCGCCTGGAACGTCCGCGTCGCCGGATGGATCTCGTTCGGCTTGGACCGGACGACCCTGGCGACGATGTCGGCCAGCGCTTGCGTCCTCGTGATCGGCGCTTCCTTGCGCGCGGCCACGATGGCGCGCGCCACGCCGCGCGAGTGCCGCTCCTCGCCGAAGAGATAGATGATGTCGGCAAGATCGCGCTCGGACGCGGTTGCGATCACATCCGCCGCGGTCGGCCCCGCATGCCCCATCCGCATGTCGAGCGGGCCCGCCAGGCGGAACGAGAAGCCGCGCGCGGCCTGGTCGAGCTGCATCGAGGAGACCCCGATGTCCATCACCACGCCGTCAATGACCTCGACGCCTTGAGCGGCGCAGACCTCGGCGAGATTGGAGAAGCGGTCCTCGACCAGCGTCAATCGGCCATCGGCGCGATCGACCAGATCGAAACCGCCCGTGATCGCCGAGCGGTCGCGGTCGATGCCGATGACGCGGGTTCCAGGCATGTCGAGAATCAGGCGGCTATAGCCGCCGGCGCCGAAAGTGGCGTCGATATAGATGCCGCCGTCCCGCGGATCCAGCATCTCGACCGCCTCGCGGCCGAGCACCGAAATATGCGGCGCAGCAGCGGTCATGCGCCGACTCCGAGCGTTGTCCGGCGTAGGGGATCGAAACTGGACACGGACCAGCCCATGGCGCCTCGAATGGTTGCGCGTCACACCGCGGTTCCGTCCGAGCAGCCGCGGCACGGAGCACACGCCGGTTCCCAGATCAGGCCGCAAATCCTGATTTCCGACCGGAGTTTGCTGGGCTGCCATGGGATTTCGCGCGCAAGCGGGCCTCGGCCGTCCCTCAAAAACCGGTTCGGCAATTCACCACTTAGTAACGGCACTTAGCGTTAAGAAAGCGTTGCCGAATCCTTCACGGTTTCTTTTGCTTTTTAACCACACCTGGAACCCGCTGATGCGCACCATCCACAGGCGGGTCTAAAATTCGCGGGATGTGCGCGCCATGTGATTGCGCCCGCGGCAGGGTAAAGGAATAGTAAATTGCAGGCTGTCCGGAAATTGCAGGGCTGCCGTTCCGCCGCCGGGTTTGAGATTTGGGATGCCATCTGGTTCGTTCACGTCCGCTGATTCGAAACGTCAACGCGCCCTTCCCGTTCCGAGGGCCATCGCCGACATGAAAACCTTTACCCCGGACTCCTCGATCGTCTCCGACGTCATCCCTTCGGTGAATTTCGGCGAACGCGCCAACGACCGGCGGCCCGACATGATCGTGCTGCACTACACCGGCATGCCCGACGTCGAGGGCGCCATCGCCCAGCTCTGCACCGCCGGCACCGAGGTCTCCGCACATTACATTGTGCTGGAGGATGGCCGCATCGTGCAATGCGTGCCGGAGAGCAAGCGCGCCTGGCACGCCGGCGTGTCCTGCTGGGCAGGCGAAGAGGACATCAATTCCTGCTCGATCGGCATCGAGATCATCAACCGCGGCCACGACTGGGGCTACCCGGATTATCCGCTGCGCCAGATCGCAGCAGTGATCGCGCTGTGCCGCGGCATCATGCTTCGCCGCAACGTGCCTTCGTATCGCGTGCTCGCCCATTCCGACGTCGCGCCGGCGCGCAAGAAGGATCCCGGCGAAAAGTTCCCGTGGCATTCGCTCGCCAATTCCGGCGTCGGGCATTGGGTTCAGCCGGCGCCGATCGTGCGCGGGGAGACGCTGCAGCTCGGCGCGATCAACGACAACGTCACCAACATGCAGAAGGCATTCGCCCGTTACGGCTACAACATCCCGACCAACGGCAAGTTCGACGGCCCCACCATGGAAGTCGTCACCGCCTTCCAGCGCCATTTCCGCCAGGCGCGCGTCGACGGCATCGTCGATCGTTCGACCATGACCACCCTGCACGCGCTGCTGGAGAGCCTGCCGGAGGCGGCGACAGAGGTTGCGGCGAAGTAGGCAGGTCTTTCGTCATTGCGAGCGCAGCGAAGCAATCCATCCCTCCGCACACGAGGAGAGATGGATGCTTCGTCGCTACGCTCCTCGCAATGACGGACGGGACTCCATCTCCGCGATGCGCCGCGCATAGAGCCGGCGCAGCGGCTCCAGTTGCGTCGCGGCGGTTGCCGCCAGATAGGCTTCGCGCGCGGCGTCCGTGCGGCCGAGGCGGCGCAAGAGATCGGCGCGGACGGCCGGCAGCAATTCGTAACCCTTGAGGCTGCCGCGCGCTTCGAGCGCGTCGATCAGGTGAAGCGCGCGCGCCGGGCCGTCGACCATCGACACCGCCGCGGCATGGTTCAGCTCGATCACCGGCGACGGGCTGATGCGAAGCAGCACTTCATAGAGGCCGGCGATCTGCGGCCAGTCGGTGTCTTTATAGCTTGGCGCACGGGCATGCAGCGCCGCGATCGCGGCCTGCACGGCGTAGGATTGCGGCCGGCCGGGCATGCGCAGCGCTTCCTCCACCAAACGCAAACCTTCGGCGATCTGGCTGATGTCCCACAGCGAGCGGTCCTGCTCCTCCAATAGCACGATGTCGCCGCCCGCGGTCTCGCGACCGGCGCGGCGGGCGTCGTGCAGCAGCATCAATGCCAAGAGCCCCTTGATCTCGCCGCGGGCGGGCATCAGCGCATCGATCAGCCGCGCCAGGCGGATCGCCTCGCGCGCGAGATCCGGGTGCATCAGATCCTCGCCGGAGGTCGCTGCATAGCCTTCGGTGAAGACGAGATAGATCACCGCGAGCACACCGCGGAGCCGCGGCTCCAGCGCCTCGCGCTCCGGCACTTCATAGGGAATGCCGGCGAGGCGAATCTTCTGCTTCGCGCGGAGCAGCCGCTGCGCCATCGCATCCTCGCTGACGAGGAAGGCGCGCGCGACCTGGGCCGTCGAGAGGCCGCAAACGGTGCGCAGCGTCAGCGCGACCTGCACCTCATCGGCAAAGGACGGATGGCAGCAGGTGAAGATCAACCGCAGCATGTCGTCGTCGAGCGTGGCATCGACGATCTCGCAAGGCGACGACGCATCGAGCAGGAGTTCGTGCGTCAGCTCCTGCTGCTTGCCGCGGAACACGGCATTGCGGCGGATGCGATCGATCGCCTTGTTGCGGCCGACATTGACGAGCCACGCCCGCGGGTTTTGCGGCAGTTCGCCCGCATACCAGCGCTCCAGCGCCACCGCGAATGCCTCCTGCAGCGCGTCCTCCGCAAGATCGAAATCACCGACGAGGCGGATCAGCGTCGCCAGCGCCCGGCTCGCCTCGTCGCGGAAGATCTTTTCGATCTGGGTCGGAGTCATGCGGTCTGTCAATCATCATTCCGGGATTGCGCCAAATGGCGCATCCCGGAATGACGGTGCGGCATCAGTTGTTGTCGTAGATCATGATCGGCCTGACTTCGATCGAGCCGGTCTTGGCGCCGGGAATCCGCGCGGCGACGCCGAGAGCGGTGTCGAGGTCCTTGGCGTCGATCAGGTAATAGCCGCCGAGCTGTTCGTGCGTTTCCGCGAATGGACCGTCCGTCGTCAATATCTTGCCGTCGCGAACCCGCACCGTCGTCGCAGTCGTTGAGGGTTGCAGCCCGTCGCCAGCCTTGAAATGGCCGCTCTGGATGATGGACTGGGTGAATGCACCGTATTCCGCCGTTAGTTTCTTGCGGTCATCGGCGGTCATGCGGCCTAACTCTGCTTCCTTTCGATAGATCAACAGCAGGTACTGCATCTGAAAATCTCCTCTTGATCGGCTGGATCGCCGACATCCAGTCGAACGGGCGACAGGCAAAACGACACCTTCAGGATAGATTATTTTGGCGCGCTTCGCGGGCGTTATCCGCTTGACGGAACCGGCTGGAACCCCCATGCCTATGGGCGTCAGTCGGCCGGACGGCCGCTCCCGCAAGCGCCGAAAGGCCGCGGGGGAGGAAAGTCCGGGCTCCATCGACATGCGGTGCCGGATAACGTCCGGCGGGGGCAACCCCAGGGAAAGTGCCACAGAGAACGAACCGCCCGCCTTCGCCCTTCGGGGCTTCGGCGCGGCAAGGGTGAAAAGGTGCGGTAAGAGCGCACCGCGTTTCCGGCAACGGAGACGGCATGGCAAACCCCACCGGGAGCAAAACCGAATAGGGACGGCAACGCAGGCTGTTCGCGCAAGCGATAACGCTGCAGGGCGATGTCAGGCCCGCCGTCCGGGTAGGTTGCTCGAGGCCGTCTGCAAAGACGGTCCCAGAGGAATGGCCGTCACGTACCATTCGCGAGAATGGTGCCCTACAGAACCCGGCTTACAGGCCGGCTGATGTTCTTGGAAATGAGGGGTTCGGCGCAAACACGCTGGACCCCTCGCCATTTTTGCAGACCGTCATTCCGGGGCGCATCGAAGATGCGAACCCGGAATCTGGAGATTGCGGCGCGAGATTCCGGGTTCGCGCTCGCGCGCGCCCCGGAATGACGTCGTCGCGCAACGATCCGAAGCAGCGGATTTGCGATAGTGCCTGCCGGGCTCGTCGTGTAGACGTCAGGCCAATGACAATGAGAACAAGACGATGATGGGCGGATTCGCCCTGACGGTGCT
Organism: Bradyrhizobium sp. 31Argb; assembly: GCF_043638955.1. NCBI lineage: Bacteria > Pseudomonadati > Pseudomonadota > Alphaproteobacteria > Hyphomicrobiales > Nitrobacteraceae > Bradyrhizobium > Bradyrhizobium sp. 31Argb. The sequence goes on from NZ_JBEGDB010000032.1 coordinate 38,950, forward strand.
GTTCGTCGGCGCGCTCGCCGGGGGCTTCGTATCCGGCCTTGCTGGCTTCGGCACCGCGCTGATGGCGCTGGGGATCTGGCTTTACGTCGCGCCGCCCGCGGTTGCCGTGCCTCTGGTCCTGATCAGCTCTGTCGTCGGTCAAGTCACCACCCTGCCCTCGATCTGGCGCTCGATCGATTTCAGGCTGGTCTGGCCGTTCGTGCTCGGCGGGCTCGCCGGCGTACCGCTCGGCACGCTGCTGATCGCGCATGCCGATCCAAACACCTTCAAGCTGACCATCGGCGTGTTTCTGCTGGTGTTTCCCACCGCGCTCTATTTTCAATGCAAGCCGATGGCGATCAAGTTTGGCGGCAAGCCGTTCGACGGCGCCATCGGATTTGCCGGCGGCATCCTCGGCGGCCTCGCCGGCCTTTCCGGCCCCTTGCCGATTCTTTGGGCCAGCGTGCGCGGCTGGACCAAGGAGCAGCGGCGCGGGATTTTCCAGACCTTCAACTTCACGGTGCTGGCGACTGCGCTGTTGCTGCAGGCGTTCGCCGGGTTCGTCACGAGGGACGTCCTCGCGCTCGCTGTCGTGACCTTTCCGGCGACGGTGGCCGGCGCCTGGCTCGGCGCGCGAATCTATCATGCGCTGAGCGACCGGAATTTCACGAACATCGTGCTTGGGCTGTTGTTTCTGTCCGGCATCGGACTGGTGTGCAGCGGAATTGCTCCGAGATAGCGCGCGCATGGCTGCCATATGCACCGAGTAGATTGCTGTACGCGGAACCGCAAAGCCGATAACCACCTGTCTCATGTCCTCGTCCTCCTCGCGCGAACGTCTCGGCCTGTTGCTGGGCTTCATCGGCATGGCGATCTTCGGCGGCACGCTACCGGCGACGCGGCTTGCCGTTGCGGAAATTGATCCGATTGCCCTGACCGCGATCCGCACGGCAATCGCCGGTCTATGCTCGCTCGCGCTTCTGATTGTGTTGCGGCGGCCGCTGCCGCGGAGGGAGCTGTGGCCGCAGCTTGCGCTGGTGATGCTGTGTGTCGCCATCCTGTTTCCGCTGCTGATGGCCGAGGGCATGCAGCGCGTTGACGCCTCCCATGGCGGCGTCGTGCTCGGCGTGCTGCCGATCGCGACCGCGCTGGTGGCGGTGACCATCACCCACGAGCGGCCGCGGCCCTTGTTCTGGGTCGCCGCTGTCGTCGGCGCCGCGCTGGTGATCGCCTTTGCGCTGCGCGATGGCGGCGGCACGCTGTCGACGGGCGACCTCTTCCTGTTCGCCTCTGTTGCGGTTTCCGCCGTTGGCTATGGCTTTTCGGGACGGCTCACCGCGGAGATGCCGGGCTGGGAAGTCATCAGTTGGGTGCTGGTGATTGCGTTGCCGTTCGCGCTGCCGGCGGCGGCGCTGACGATGCCGGCCGATCCCCTGCACATTTCGCTTAAACCCTGGCTTGGTCTGCTCTACGTCGCACTGTTCTCGCAATGGATCGGCTTCTTCGCCTGGAATGCCGGCATGGCGATGGGCGGGATCGCGCGGGTGTCGCAGGTCCAGTTGCTGCAGCCCTTCGTCACCTTCGTGCTCGCCTCGGTCTTCAATGGCGAGACGATCACCCCGCAGGTCGTGCTGTTCGCCGCCGCCGTGGTGGCGACGGTCGCGATCAGCGCGCGCACGCGGGGTCGAACGCGTGTCGTTCCGGAGCAACGCGCAGCGCTCGCGCTGACGCGCGCCCCGGAATGACGGCGGCTACTCCGCCGCGACCCGGCCGAACTCCGTCGCCTGCCTCTCGAACAGGCTGCGATAGATGCCGCCCGGTCGCGCGGTCAGCGCGGCATGGGTGCCCTGCTCGACGATCTCGCCGCGATCGAACACCAGGATGCGGTCGAGGCCGCGCACCGTCGACAGCCGGTGCGCGATCACGATCGAGGTGCGGCCCTTCATCAACCGCTCCATCGCCTCTTGGATCAGCGCCTCCGATTCCGAGTCGAGGCTCGAGGTCGCCTCGTCCAGGATCAGGATCGGCGCATCGGCAAGGAACGCGCGCGCCAGCGCGACGCGCTGCCGCTCGCCGCCGGACAGTTTGACGCCGCGCTCGCCGACCAGCGTGCCGTAGCCCTTCGGCAATCGCATGATGAAGTCATGCGCATTGGCAAGCCGCGCCGCCTGCTCGATCGCCGCCATGCTGGCGCCGGGCCGGCCATAGGCGACGTTCTCCGCCAGCGAACGGTGGAACAGGATCGGCTCCTGCTGCACGATCGCGATCTGGCTGCGCAGCGACTGCTGCGTCGCGTGAGCGATATTCTGACCGTCGATCAGGATGCGGCCGTCGGAGACGTCATAGAGGCGCTGCACCAGTTTCACGAACGTGGTCTTGCCCGAGCCGGACCGACCGACCAGCCCGACACGTTCGCCGGCGCGGATATCGATCGACAGTGCGTCATAGAGCGGCGTGCGATGCCCGCCATAGAGGAAGGTGACGTTGTCGAACGTGATCCTTCCGCCCTGGACGTCGATCGACTTTGCGTCAGGCGCATCGACGATGCCGAGCGGCTCGCCATGGATGGTGACGAGCTCCTCCATGTCGTTGACCGAACGCTGCAGATTGTTGATGTGCATGCCGACGTCGCGCAAGTAGGCGTGGATGACGTAATAGCTCGTCAGCACATAGGTGACGTCGCCCGGCGAGGCGCGGCCGGCAAGCCACAGCAGGATGGCGCCGCCGATCACCGACGCGCGGAAGCACAAGAGCACCGCGAGTTGCGCCATGTTGGTCGCATTGTACCGCAGCCAGGTGCGCAGCACCCGCCTGCGCCAGCGGGCGATGACGCCGGCGAGCCGCGTATCTTCGCGCGCCTCCGCCCCGAACGATTTCACCACTGCGTTGCAGGTGAGCGCATCCGCCAGCGTGCCGCCGACCTTGGTGTCCCAGGCGTTGGAGACGCGCGCGGCCGGTGCGATATAATTCACCGAGAGCACGACGGTCATCGCGACATAGATCACCGCGCCGATGCCGATCACGGCGCCGAGCACGGGCCAGTGCAATCCGAGCAGGACCATCGAACCGACCAGCACCATCAACGACGGCAACAGCGCCATCAGGACGGTGTCGTTGAGCAGGTCGATCGCCCACATGCCGCGGGTGATCTTGCGCACGGTCGAGCCGGCAAACGAATTGGCGTGCCAGTCGGTCGAGAACCGCTGCACCCGCGCGAACGCCTCCTGCGCCACATCCGACATCGTCGTCAGCGTGAAGGGCACGATCGCCTGCAGCCCCACAAACCGCAGGATGATCGACAACAGGCCAAGCGCGACGATGCCGCCGAACGCAACCATCGCCGCATGTCGCGCCGCCAGGTCCGAGGTGCCGAGCGTCAGGGCGTCGACCAGATGGCCGGAGTAAACCGGCATGAACAGGTCGGCGACGGTGGCGCCGAGAAAGCCGACCAACACGGTCGTGGCGCGGGTGGGCTGCTTCAGCCAATGGCGGAATGTAAACGGGATCACGACGCGGATCGCGGCGGGACGTTTGTCAGTTTGAATGGTCATGGCGCAATCCGGCCGCGCTCGCCGCGCGGGCCGACTCCATCTGAATTGACGCGCGACGGCGCGAAAGCGCGCGACGCGGACGTCGTTGAAAGATCGGTAAGTTGTTGGAAGGTTTGAGGGACCGGGACGTCAGCCCCGGTCAGAACTGGTGGTCAACGGCGCGACCGCATACCCAGTACAAGCATCGAACGGGAGCGCGCGATCTGCGAATAAGCCGAAATCATGCAAATCCTCCCCGGTTCGAGCTACAACGCGTTGCTTATAAATGCGTCACGCCTGATTTGCAAGATGACAAAGCCGTGAGCTCACGTCTTCGCGCTAGCCCTTTTCCTTCGCCGGCAGAACGGAGCGGACGCCGCCGAGGAACGTCGCCACCTTCGCATCAATGATCGAATTGACGTCCGTTTCGAGCGGCATCGAATAGATGAACTGGCGTACTCCGAGATAGAAGATCGCCGCATGAAGCCCCCACACCATCTCGATTTCGAGAACGGTAACCGGGAGTTCGCGGGTGGAGGGACGCCCGTATTCGAGCCTGATCTCCTCGATCACCTTTTCGAACGCGCGTTCGCGCAGCATTCTGAGATAGCGGGCGTTCAATCCTAGGTCCTTCAGGCCCGCGAACATGAACAGGCGGATCCACTCATAGGTGAGAATGACCTCGGCGTACTCGCGATAGAACTGGATCAGCCTGGTCTTAAGGGGGACCGAACGATCGGTGATGATTTTCTCCCACGACGGCTTCCAGCGCTCGACGAAAACCTCCTGATAGACCCGCTCGATGAGGGCTTCCTTGCTCGGAAAATAGCGATAGAGCAGGGGCTGGGTGATACGCAGGCGCCTCGCGAGTTCGCGGGTCTGTCCTTCGAACCCGTGCTCGGCGAAGAACGAGACCGCTTCTCGCGCGATAATGGCCTCCCGCTCGGACGGGTCCAGCCTCTGCTGCTCTCGGATAGGCGTTCTGGGACGCGCTCTGTTCGGCTTCTTCACACCTGATTCGTGGGCTTGAGTGCGGTTCTGCAACTTCATACACCGATTTCCCGTCCTGTCCGATCCCGCCAGCCGGTTCGTCACTTTTTGTTTATCGATCGATAAATAGTCATTGACTCAAGTCAATGCCGCCTCGATAATTGATCAAACGATAAATAGCGGCCCGACAACTCCCGTCCGACCGCACCGCAAGGGAGGCTGCTCATGACGAACGATGGCTGGACGGGCAAAACGCGGCCGAAGGCACTGGTGATCGGCGGATCCATGGCCGGACTGTTCGCGGCATTGCTGCTGCGCCGGGAAGGTTGGAAGGTCGACGTATACGAACGTATCGGCGCCGAACTGGCAGGCCGAGGCGCGGGAATCGTCACTCATCGCGAGTTGTTCGAGGTATTGGGGAGAGCTGGCATCGACACGGAAGCGGCCGCAGTCGGGGTCGCCGTCCCGGGGCGGCGCGTGCTCGATGGCAGCGGCCACATCGAGGGCGAGCTCAAGTTGCGTCAGGTCCTCACCTCGTGGGGGCACCTCTATGGGCTTCTGAGGGCAGCCTTTCCGGCGGAGAACTACCATCACCGCAAGAACCTTGTGGAGGTTGCGGAGGTTGACGACCGCGTGGCGGCGCGGTTTTCCGACGGCTCCGAAGCTTCGGGAGATCTGCTGATCGGCGCGGACGGCATTTTTTCGTGCGTCAGGGCGCAGCTCGCTGCGGATGTCTATCCCAGATATGCCGGCTACGTCGCGTGGCGCGGCCTCGTCGAGGAACGAAAACTATCGCCGAGGACCCGCGCGGAGCTGTGCGACTGGTTCGCTTTCAGCCTCCCTCCCGGGGAGCAGATGCTCGGCTATCCCGTCGCCGGCGCCAACGAAGAGATGGATGTCGGCGAACGTCGCTTCAATTTCGTTTGGTACCGTCCGGCCGACTCCGGCCATGGGTTGGCCGATCTCCTGACGGACATCGACGGCGTCCGGCACGAACTGTCGATTCCGCCGATCCGGATACGCCCCGACGTGATCGCCTCGATGCGTCGGGACGCGGAGCGACTGCTTGCGCCGCAGTTCGCCGAGGTCGTCCGCCTCACGGACCAGCCGTTCATACAGGCCATCCTGGATCTCGAGACGTCGCGAATGGTCCTCGGACCCCGAACGGTGATCCTGGGCGATGCGGCTTTCGTGGCTAGGCCGCACGTCGGAATGGGAGTGACGAAAGCTGCGGGAGATGCGGCCGCTCTGGTCGACGTATTGCGGGCCCATCCGCGCGATCTGCCCGCCGCGCTCGCGAAATTCGAGTCGACCCGGCTTCCGTTCGGAGCCGCGGTCGTCCGCCGCGCCCGCGATCTCGGCGCCTACATGCAGGCGCAGATTGCCACTGCCGAAGAACGGGCGATGGCGGAACGCCACCGCACCCCCGAGGCGGTGATGGCGGAGACCGCTGTCACGACGGGAATCGCTGCGTGACCGAATTCAAAAAAGGAGGAGGGGACCAACCAATGGACCTACAGGCCATTCAGAATAGTCCCGCGTTCAGACAGCTCGCGAGCGAGCGCGCGCGCCTCGGCGTCGGCATGTCGATCGTCATGACGGTCGCGTATTTCGCCTACATTCTGACCGTCGCATTCTGGCCCCGTTTGCTCGGGCATCCGCTGTGGAGCGGCACCGTGATGACCTGGGGCGTGCTGATCGGCGTCGGTCTGATCGCCTTCGGATTCCTGCTGACCGCTCTCTATGTCCGGCGGGCGAATTCCCGTTTCGATCGGCTCAGTCAGCTCCTGCTGGAGGATTTTCGATGATTGCGCGCTCGGGCTACGCAGCCTTTACCGCAACCGCAGTCGCACTTGCTTCTGAGCCTGCGGCGGCGGACGCGCTGACTTCCGCGGGCGGCGCTCGGCAATCGCTGAACGCAACGGCGATTGTCATGTTCCTCGGCTTCGTCGCGGTCAGTCTCGCCATCACACTATGGGCGGCGAGACGGGGCACGAACACGGCAAAGGATTTCTATGCTGCGGGTGCCGGTCTCAAAGGCGTCCAGAACGGGCTCGCAATTGCCGGCGATTACACCTCGGCCGCAACGTTCCTGGGTGTCACGGCGCTCGTCTACACCTCGGGCTACGACGGCATGATCTACGCGATCGGCTTTCTCGTTGGCTTTCCGATGATCCTGTTCCTGATTGCGGAGCCGCTGCGCAACCTCGGCCGCTATACGTTCGCCGACGTCGCGGCGTATCGGCTCTCCGAAGTGCCGGTTAGGGCAGTTGCCGGCGTCAATACCCTGGTCATCGTGGTCTTCTATCTGATCGCGCAGTTGGTCGGGGCCGGAAAGCTCATCCAGCTATTGTTCGGACTTCCGTACATCTACGCGGTCGGCATCGTGGGCGTACTGATGATGGTCTACGTGACTGTCGGAGGCATGCTGGCGACGACTTGGGTGCAGATCATCAAGGCCGTGCTGTTGATGTCGGGCTCGGTATTGATGTCGGTTCTGATTCTCGGACATTTCGGCTTCAGTCTGGAGGCTCTGTTCCGGGAAGCCGTCGCCTTGCATCCAAAAGCCGACGCAATCATGGCCCCCGGCGGTCTCGTCAAGGATCCGGTGTCGGCGATCTCTCTCGGATTGGCCCTGATCTTCGGTACGGCCGGACTGCCGCACATCCTCATGCGCTTCTTCACCGTCAGCGACGCTCGTGAGGCTCGCACGTCGGTGCTGGTCGCAACGGGATTCATCTCCGTCTTCTACAGTCTGCTTTTCGTGCTCGGCTTCGGCGCCATCGCGATCGTTTCGGCGAATCCCCAGTTTCGGGATGCGTCGGGCGGGCTGCTCGGGGGCGTCAACATGGTGGCCCTGCATCTGGCGGATGCCGTCGGCGGATCGCTGCTGCTCGGGTTCATCTCCGCGGTGGCATTTGCCACCATTCTCGCCGTCGTGTCGGGGCTGACGCTCGCGGGCGCTTCGGCGGCGAGCCACGATCTTTACGCGCGCGTGATCCGCAGAGGTCGTGCGAGCGAGCAGGAGGAAGTGCTCGTATCGAAGGCGGCCGCAGTCGCAATCAGCGTGCTTTCGATGGGCCTGGGCGTCCTGTTCGAGAATCAGAACATCGCGTTCATGGTCGGACTGGTGTTCGCGATCGCCGCGAGCGCGAACTTCCCGGTCATACTGCTCTCGATCGTCTGGCCCGACCTCACTACGCGGGGAGCAGTGAGCGGATCGCTCGCCGGCTTACTGGCATCAGTCGGGCTGGTCGCTCTCAGCCCGGGCGTATGGACCGCCACGTTCAAGCTCGGGCCCGCGCCGTTTCCTTACGACAATCCGGCCCTCGTCTCGGTTCCGCTGGCCTTCGCCGTGTCCTGGGCGGTGTCGGTGCTCGATCGCAGTGCGGCGGCTGCCTCGGTCCGCGCATCGTTTGGCGCGCAGCATGTTCGCGCGCAGACGGGCCTGGCCGTCGAATGATGCTTCTCGGAGAACCCAACTCAAGGAGAAACCAAAATGAACGCTAATGTGGTCGAAAAGGGCTGGGCCTCTTGGCCCGATGTCATTCGCAAGGAGTTCGACGCCAATCAATTCAACGGCCGGGTCGGCACGCGGCTCTTGTCGGAAACGGACCGCGTACGCGTCTGGGAAATTCGGCTTGCTCCGGGCGAGCGCATTGGATTCCATCGCCATGTACTGGACTATTTTTGGACTGCAGTGACGCCGGGGAGGGCGCAGTCGCATGCGGAGGATGGGACGATCGTCGAGGCGGTCTATTCGGCTGGCGAGACCCGTCACTTCGTCTATGGAAAAGGCGAATACAAGATCCACGACCTCGAAAACGTCGGAGATGCGGATTTGTGGTTTACGACGGTTGAGTTCCTCGACAGCGCCAACAAGCCTTTGGAACTTGGCCGCTAAGTCCATCGCGAAGCGTGAGGAGTGTCGCGCAATCTACCTCGCGACAGAAAGCCATCGATCAGAATTCGAATCCATAGGCCGAGCGTTCAGTAATGGCCGCTCAATAGGGACTGCCGTTGCAGAACGATGGAGCGAGCAATGGCAAGCGATTTCGTAGAAAGGGTCGCTATAGTCGCCAAGCGGACGTTTGAGCTGATGGCCATGTAGGCGCAAGGCCAAAAGCCACCATGAGGACTGCTTTGGCCTCAAAAATTCGGTGTCGGTAGCGGAAAGCGCGGATTGCTTACTCGCGGGGAATGAGACGGAGCAACAGCTTAGGTTTCGAGGTGCATGGATAGTCCAGAGCAAAGACAGTGCAATATGATCGTGCGACGAACGCCCATTTTCGGCTGGATAAGCCCAGGGGTGCGACCGGCAAGTCATTGATTGTTCTCAACCCGGAGCTGACTCTTAATCAGCGGGTCCCAGGTTCGAGCGCTGGTGCGCCCACCAAGCTTTTCAATAGCTTAGGTATCTTGCGAGGCGGCCATTCCGACAAGCGGTCAGCGGCTATTCCGACAAACCAGCTGCTTTTGTTCGCTCCTCGCGACGCTTCTTAGTGCCTGAGATCAGTTGCTTGCGTGTGCGTTTTGCGTAAGTCGGCAATTGCCGCGCCGATCGATGACGGCCCGCCGCGCGCAATTCAGCGTCCGTGAGATCGCTATCGGCCGTTTTCATCAATTGAGAGGGCTGATCTCCGAAGTACGCTACGACGCGTTTATCGCCGCGCTAGGCCGTGTGGACAGTTACCTTATCCAGAGCAGAGTGGCGGCAATGGCGACGACGGCGAAGTAGTTTCGC
>NZ_JBEGDB010000330.1:0-8226 GCF_043638955.1 Bradyrhizobium sp. 31Argb
TCGCGCCGCGCACCCATGCTGATCCGTCCTGCCATCGGCGACACCGATCCGATTCGGTATCGCCGCCCCAATCCTGAAGGTCAGTTCTCCGGTAACATCCTTGGTGAGGCAATGCGCCATTCCGAAACGAAGCCGTTGAATGGCGGAAGCGCCGAGATCGCGACGCAGCCGACCAGCACGGCGAAGCTCGTCTTTGGCATGCGGTGGATCAGGCCGCCCAGCCTGTCCATGTCCCGCTCGCCGGTCGAGGTCAGCACGGCGCCGGCGCCGAAGAACAACAGGCTCTTGAACAGCGAGTGGTTGAGCACGTGAAACAGCGCCGCGGTGAACGCGAGCGCGGCCGCGAGGCGCAAGCCGTTGGCCTGGAACCCCAGCGCAAGGCCGAGGCCGACGAAGATCACGCCGACGTTTTCGATGGTGCTGTAGGCCAACAAGCGTTTCAGGTCCTGCTCCATCATGGCGTAGAGAATCCCCATCACGGCTGTGACGGCGCCAAGGAAAAGAACGATCACGCTCATCCACCAGGCCGGCTGTCCCAACAGATCGAAGACGACACGGATGAAGCCGTAGATCGCGACCTTGGTCATGACACCGCTCATCAGCGCCGAGACATGGCTCGGAGCCGCCGGATGCGCCAGCGGCAGCCAGACGTGCAATGGCACCAGGCCGGCCTTGGAGCCAGCACCGAGCAGCATCAGGATCAGGACCAGTCCGACGGCGCCGGGCGCATGTTGCGCGGCGCGGATGGCCGCAAATCCATAATCGCCCGCCGGTCCCGCCAAGAGGCCAAAGGCCAGCAGCAATGCCAGCGTACCGAAGCTTGCCATCACCAGATAGACGTAGCCCGCCGCGGCATTTCCGGGTTCGCGGTGATGCGCGAGCACCAGCGCCCATGACGCCAGCGACATGAACTCCCAGCAGAGCAGGAAGGAAAACGCATCGTCGGCCAGGATCACGAGGTTCATGCCGGCAAGAAACGCCGGAAAGAACGGAAGCACCCGGTGCGGCTCGGTTTCATGGTGGCCGTAACCAAGACCGTAGAGGCTTGCGGCCGCTCCACCGAAATTGACGACGACCAGAAAGAAGGAAGCGAGATTATCCAGGCGGAAATGCGCGCCGAGCCATGGCAGCCCGACCGGCAGGACGAGCGCGGAGGCTTCCGGCCCGCCCCTGACCAACCAGTTCATCGCGGCTGCAGTCGCGACGACAGAGATGGTTATCGTCATGCCGTAGATGAGGCCGGCGGCATTCCTTGAGCGGCTCAACACGATCGCCAGCGCGGCAGCCGCCAGGAGCGCCGCGACGCACGACATCTGGAGAGCGACCGCCGACATCATCAGGGCATCCGACCTCCCGCCACCTTGTCGTTGGAACGGTCACCCGGCGAGGCATTGTCTGATGCCGCTCGATCCTTCAGCCGCACCCCGCGGCCCTGCCCGCTGCTTGCCGTCCCCTCGCTGATCAGCTCGATCCCGGCTTTCTCGAGCGCGGTGATCAACTTCATCAGCGAATCGACATTGCCGCGAACCACGGTGTCGCTCGCTTCCATGCGTTGGATCGTAGGAACCGACAGTCCGGAGAGATCAGCAAGCTGCCGTTGGTCAATTCCCAACAGACCCCTGGCCGCCCGCATTTGCCCTGCAGTGATCATCAGCCTGGCCGCCGAAGCGCTTTCCAGCGCGCATCAAATATGCCGCTTCCATCCTAATTAATGATGTCAAGAAAGCAAGAACTGATATCTGAGATATCTTTACCACCGAGCTGGCCGCGTTGGCTCGGCGTCAAGGTTCGACATCGGGACGACCGGCGGCATCCGCCGGAATCCTTTGCTTCAGCAATGTTGCGCAGGCCAGTCCCAGCGCGATCATGATCACGGCTGACGTCAGCAAAGTCGGCAGCTTGCCGGCATGCGCGAGGCCGAAGCCATAGGCGATTGGGCCCACGGTCTGCCCCATGAAGAAAAAGAACGAATGCAGGGACATCGCGGTCGCACGCGCCTCCACCGACAATTCGCTGGCGAACACCTGCAAGCAACCATGGATCATGTAGAAGCCCCACCCCATCGCCGACAAGCTCAGCGCCTGGATCTTCCAGCCGGGACTGAACGCGACGGCAACAAGCTGGACGCCGACCAGCGTTGCGCCGGCGATCATCATGCCCTTCACGCCGAGCCGTGGGAGAAAGCGCGACACGGTCATGGTGTAGAACAAGCCGCCCACCGCAAACCCCGCGATGACGATCCCCGCGATCGACAGCGAGGTTTCGCCGAGATCGAACAGGAACGACGCCACAAACGGAAACAGGCCGAGCACGCAGCAGCCCTCGATGAAGACTGCGGAATAGCAGATCGGCGCGTTCGGATTGGTGAAGATGGTGCGGTAGCCCTGCCTCAAGGCAGAAAAGCTCGTCTTGGGCGGATGCGCGAGCTTCTCGCCGCGGAAGCCGGCCAGCACCGCGACGGAAGCGAGCACGACAATCGCGCCGAGCACGGCGAGCACGCCGCGCCAGCCGAGGAAATCGCCGATCAGGCCGGAGGCCGAAGCGCCGAGGAGGTTGCCGGTCATGGCGCCCGCGAGCGTTCGCCCGATCGCGACCTGCCGCTTGTCGGGTGCCACGAGATCGCTGGTCAGCCCGAGCGCGACCGGAAACACGCCGCCGGAGCCGATGCCGGCGAGGATGCGGCTGGCGAACAGCATCGAGAACGATGTCGACAGCGCGCCGAGAATGTTGGCGAGCCCGAGCAGCACGAGACAGATGATCATCAGCCGCGCCTTGCCGAACAGGTCGGCGGCGGCACCCAGCAGCGGCTGGACGATTGCGAAGGTGAAGGCGAACACCGCGGCAAAGCTTGCGGCGGTGGCGATGCTGACGCTGAACTCGTCGGCGACATGCGGAAGCACCGGATCGAGCGCACGCGCCGAAAGACTCGCGGCGAAGGTTGCGATCGCAATGATGTTGAGCGCCGGCGGCAGGCGGCCAGTTGCGGTCACGACCTTCGCACCTGCCCCCTCAACGCGCCGTCTTCTTGGCCAGCGCGTCGAATTCCATCAGCGTCCTGACCAGCCCCTCGAACTCGCGGAGCGGCACCATGTTCGGTCCGTCGGATGGGGCGCGGTCGGGATCGGGATGGGTCTCGATGAAGACGCCGGCAACGCCGACCGCCACGGCGGCGCGCGCCAGCACGGGGACGAATTCGCGCTCGCCGCCCGAGGATGCCCCCTTCCCGCCCGGCTGCTGCACCGAATGGGTGGCATCGAAGATGACTGGCGCGCCGGTGGTGCGCGCCAGGATCGGCAGCGCGCGCATGTCGGAGACCAGCGTGTTGTAGCCGAAGGAGACGCCGCGCTCGGTCACCAGCACGTTCGGATTGTTGGTGCCTGTCAGTTTTGCAACCACATTGGCCATGTCCCATGGCGCCAGGAACTGGCCTTTCTTGACGTTGACGACCTTGCCGGTTGCGGCTGCCGCAAGCAGCAGATCGGTTTGACGGCAGAGGAAGGCCGGAATCTGCAGCACGTCGACTGCCTGCGCCACCTCGGCGCATTGCGCGGGCTCGTGCACGTCGGTCAAGACAGGCAGGCCGAGCGAGGAGCGGATCTCGGCAAAGATCGGCAGTGCGTGCGCCAGCCCGATGCCGCGCGCGGCGGATGCGCTGGTGCGGTTGGCCTTGTCGAAAGAGGTCTTGTAGACGAGCCCAACGTTCAGGCGCCCCGCGATCTCCTTCAACGCACCGGCCACCTCCAGCGCATGCGCCCGGCTCTCGAGCTGGCACGGCCCGGCGATGATGGAGATCGGCAGGTCATTGCCGAACTTGACCGGGCCGACACTGACGATCGGGGCGGCCGAGGTCTTGGCGTTCAAGGGTGTGTCCTTTCAATTTCGCGCGGACCATGCCGGTCCGCGACACCAGGATCAACCCCGGTTATGTCAGGAGTATCGGGGATGCGCGCTGAACCTCACTTCAGCGCGGAGAATGAGGTCGGCACCAGCAACTGGTTGACGATATTGCCGACGATCTGACCATCCTCTTCCGTCTTGGCCCGCGCCGAAATCCATTCCGGATCGGTCTGGAACGCAGTCCATTTCTTCTCGCGATCGGCAAGCGATTCCCAGGCCAGGATGTAGGTCAGTTCCTGATTGGATTCGCCGACCAGCGTCGTGAAGAAACCGACCTGCTTGATGCCGTGCTTCTCCCACAGCTTGAGCGTGATGGTGTCGAAGCGCTTGAGCAGCGCGGGCAGCCGGCCCGGCAGGCAGCGATAGACGCGGGTTTCGTAGATCATTCGTGGCTCCTCCCAGATTATGCGCAAGCGGTTATAGCGGCTACACGGAACACTGTCTTGAGGACCAAATTACATGGCTCCTCTGTCATGCTTGACCGACCTGATGATCTAATCGTATATACAAAAAGTGAGTGACTTCGATCCAGCGAAGGATAAAATCAACCGTTCCCAGCACGGGATTTCGCTCGCGCGCTGCGTCGATATGGATATCCGGGCAATCGTCAGGGCCGAGCCCTTCGACTACGGCGATCCCCGATATCGCGCGTACGGCTTCATTGATGGCGTTGCACATTGTCTGGTTTTTACGGTGCGCAACGAACGTTACCGTCCCATCAGCCTCCGACGCGCGCATGCAAAGGAGATGAGACGCTATGTCAAAGAAAGCTAAGCCGCCTGTATTTGATGAAGATAACCCGGAATGGACCAAGGCAGATTTCGCCGCGGCGACGAAGTTTCCGCGCGGCGTGCGCCTGAAGGATTTGAAGCCCGGCGAACTTGAGCGGATCGTCCGAAAGCGCGGACCGCAAAAGACGGCGACGAAGATTCCGGTATCGATCCGCCTCAGCCCCGAAGTCGTGAGCCACTTCAAAGCCAAAGGCCCAGGCTGGCAGTCGCGGATTGATGCCGCGCTACGCAAGATCGCCAAGAAGGCGAGCTGACCGACGCCGCTTGCCTACACCAATCGGCTCTGTGCCATTGCCGCCTGGATGAACGAGGCGAACAGCGGGTGCGGCTCGAACGGCCGCGACTTCAGTTCGGGGTGGAATTGCACGCCGATGAACCAGGGATGGTCCTCATATTCCACGATCTCCGGCAGCACGCCGTCGGGTGAGAGACCGGAGAAGCGCAGGCCGTGCTGCTCGAGCCGGTCCTTGTAGGCCGTGTTGACCTCGTAGCGGTGGCGATGGCGCTCGGAGATTTCGGTGGCGCCGCCATAGACTTCGGAAACGCGGCTGCCGCGCTTGAGGACCGCAGGGTACGCGCCAAGCCGCATGGTGCCGCCGAGATCGCCAGCCTGCGACCGCTTCTCCAGTTCGTTGCCGCGCAGCCATTCCGTCATCAGGCCGACCAACGGCTCAGGCGTCGGGCCGAATTCGGTGGAATTGGCCTGCTCGATGCCCACCAGATTGCGCGCGGCCTCGATCACCGCCATCTGCATGCCGAAGCAGATGCCGAAATACGGCACGTCGCGCTCGCGCGCGAATTGCGCCGCCCGGATCTTCCCTTCCGCGCCGCGCTGGCCGAAGCCGCCGGGCACCAGGATGCCGTTGACGTGCTCGAGGAACGGCGCGGGGTCTTCGTTCTCGAACACCTCGCTCTCGATCCAGTCGAGATTGACCTTCACCTTGTTGGCGATGCCGCCGTGGGAGAGCGCCTCGATCAGCGACTTATAGGCATCCTTCATCCCGGTATATTTGCCGACGATCGCGATCGTCACCGCGCCCTCGGGGTTGCGGACGCGCTCGTTGATGACGTGCCAGCTCTGCAGCGCCGGCGGAATCTTCGGCGCGATCCCGAAGGCGGCCAGCACCTCGTCGTCGAGGCCTGCGGCGTGATAGGCCTCGGGCACGGCATAGATGTTGTCGACGTCGCGCGCCTCGATGACAGCGCTTTCGCGCACGTTGCAGAACAGCCCGAGCTTGCGCCGCTCCTCCTTCGGAATCTCGCGATCGGTGCGGCAGAGCAGGATGTCCGGCTGGATGCCGATCGAGCGCAATTCCTTCACCGAATGCTGGGTCGGTTTTGTCTTGAGCTCGCCTGCACTTGGGATGTACGGCAAAAGCGTCAGATGAATGTAGACGGCGTGATCGCGCGGCAATTCGTTCTTGAGCTGGCGGATCGCCTCGAAGAACGGCAGGCCCTCGATGTCGCCGACCGTGCCGCCGATCTCGACCAGGACGAAATCATAGCCGTCGTTGCCGTCGAGCACGAATTCCTTGATCGCATTGGTGACGTGCGGAACCACCTGGATGGTGGCGCCGAGATAATCGCCGCGGCGTTCCTTTGAGATGATGTCCTGGTAGATGCGCCCGGTGGTGATGTTGTCGGCCTTGGTCGCCGGCCGCCCGGTGAAGCGCTCGTAGTGGCCGAGATCGAGATCGGTCTCGGCGCCGTCGTCGGTCACGAACACTTCGCCGTGCTGGTACGGCGACATCGTTCCGGGATCGAGGTTGAGATAGGGATCGAGCTTGCGGAGGCGGACCTTATACCCGCGTGCCTGCAGCAGGGCGCCTAGTGCCGCTGAAGCCAGACCCTTGCCGAGTGAGGAGACCACGCCGCCGGTGATGAATATGTACCGCGCCATGGGGCCTAACCTTTATCTCCACGGTGGCGATTCGCCAAAATGATTCGTGTTGTCCCGGCAAACATAATGCCGGGCTGTGAGTGACGTGAATTTTACTGCTTGGTCAGGGCCTTAATGGGGCTTCCTGACGCAGGATGCCAGTCCTTCACCCTGCATAGCCACCCCGCATTATTATTATTGCGAGCGCGGCGCCTGCGGGCCGGCAGGCGCCTGCGGGGCCTGCTGCTCGTCGGCCTTCTTCAGCGAATCCAGGATGCCGCCGGAGGTCGGCGGCGTGATCGGCGCGCCGCCGACAGGCTGCTGCGTCGGCGCCGGCGCGCCGGTGCCGATGATCGAGGTAGGCTGCCGGCTAAGACCGGCATGCCAGGACAGGAACAGGCTGGTCGCGAAGAACAACACCGCCAAGACCGCGGTGGTCCGCGTCAGCAGGTTGGCGGTGCCGCGGCTCGACATGAAGCCCGCGCCCCCACCCATGCCAAGGCCGCCGCCCTCGGATTTCTGCAGCAGCACGGCGCCGATCATCACGGAGACGATCATGAGGTGGACGACGATGACGACAGTCTGCATTGTGACCTTCCGTCGCAAGCTTAGAGCGCCGGGTTCCGGCGGCTCACGCGCTATCAGCGGGTTTTCCTGAAGTTGCGCGGTGTTACACGATCGGGACCGGCAACGCCACCCCAATAACCGCCACAATCTAGCTAGGGAGCGCCCGCCGCGATCGCAAGGAAATCGGCAGCCTTCAGGCTGGCGCCGCCGACCAGCGCGCCGTTGACGTTGGCGACGCTCAAGAGTTCGGCCGCATTCGAGGGTTTTACGGAGCCGCCGTAGAGAATCCGGATGTTTACGCCCTCCCCTTTGAAGCGATCCGTCAAGATACCCCGGATAAACTTATGAACTTGCTCGACATCCTGCACCGTGGGGATCAGCCCGGTGCCGATCGCCCAGACCGGCTCATAGGCGACCACCAGGTTGGCCGCGGTCGAACCGTCAGGCAGCGACCCCTTGAGCTGGGTGCCACAGACGCCGAGCGCCTGCCCGGCATCGCGCTGCTCGCGGGTCTCGCCGATGCAGAGGATCGCGATAAGGCCGGCGCGCCAGGCGGCTTCCGCCTTCTGGCGGACCAGCGCATCGGTCTCACCATGGTCGGCGCGGCGCTCGGAATGGCCGACGATGATGGCGCTGGCGCCGGCATCCGCCAGCATTTCGGCCGAGATGTCGCCGGTATGGGCGCCCGACGCCTTGGGATGGCAATCCTGGGCCCCGACGGCGAGCCTCACACCGCGTGCCTTGTCGGCAAAAGCGGCAATCAAGGTCGCCGGCGGGCAGACCAAAAGATCGGCCTTGCCGCCAAGCGCGCCGGCCCCCGCCAGCATGGCGTCGAATTCGCCTGCGGAAGCTTTCAGGCCGTTCATTTTCCAATTGCCGGCAATCAGCGGCCGGATGGCGTCGGTCATGGCAGGATTCCCGAGAAATGGTGGTCGACATGCGCTAGCAGAGCCCGGCCGTCACTTCCAGACCCGGCGGTCCACCGCTACAAATCGCCGCCAACGCGGGACGGCATCCTGAAGTGCACCCTTATCGTGAGACACGATAATCAGGGACAGGAGCCCGCCGCTTGAGGCGGCAGGGCGGGTTGAT
>NZ_JBEGDB010000331.1:0-8218 GCF_043638955.1 Bradyrhizobium sp. 31Argb
CGAACCGCCGGATACGGACCCGTACGTCCGGTGGTGTGGGAGGGGCGAAGCCGCGAGGCTTCCCCCTATCCCGATCCACTTGCGGAGGCATGGATTGCTTCGTCGCTATCGCTCCTCGCAATGACGGCCGGGGCGCTCTGGTAGCCTATTGCTTGCTGTTCGCCGCCGCCTTGCGTCGGACGAAAGCAGAGACAATGTCCTTCTGCGCAAGCTCGATGGCGCGGTTGGCGGTGCCGAGATGCGCGCTCGCGTCCTCGTTCGGGAATTGCTCGGTGAGGAAGCCGATCAGCGAGGCCCGGAAATTCTGCCGCTCCGAGGGACACGCACTCGCCATCAGGGAAGCGAACTCCTGGTCCGACATGGTCTTGTTGCTGTCGCGGGGATATTCGCGGGCGAGGCAATTCCAGTAGGCGTCGCGGCCGATCACGGCGAGCTTGTGCGCATCGTCGAGATCGTCATCGGCGATCGCGGCGGAGGGTATCAGAACCAGAAGGACCGCGATCATCATGCGCATTGTTGTTCTCCTTTTTGGGGTATCCTAACGCGGATGGCCTGGATCGATAAGCGTGGAAAGCTTGACGCCGGCCAACTGGCCAATCACGATTTATTTGACTACTCTCGGGTGGTCCCCTCCTCACGATGAGTTCTTCTCGTGGCCAAAGCCCCAAAGAAAACTGCAGGCAGCATCTATATCGGCATCGGCGGCTGGACCTTCGAGCCGTGGCGCGGCGTGTTCTATCCGGACAAGCTCGCGCAATCGAAGGAGCTGTCCTATGCCGCATCGAAGCTGACCTCGATCGAGATCAACGGCACCTATTACGGCTCGCAGAAGCCGGAGAGTTTCCGCAAATGGGCCAGCGAAGTCCCCGACGGATTCGTGTTCTCCGTGAAGGGCCCGCGCTTTGCGACCAACCGCCGCGTGCTGGCGGAAGCCGGCGACTCCATCAAGCGCTTCTATGATTCCGGCGTGCTGGAACTCGGCGACCGACTCGGGCCGGTGCTCTGGCAATTCGCACCGACCAAGAAATTCGACGGCGCGGATTTCGGCAAGTTCCTCGAGCTCTTGCCGCGCAAGCTCGACGGCCGCGCGCTGCGCCATGTGGTCGAAGTCAGGCACGACAGTTTCTGCGTGCCCGACTTCGTCGCGCTGATCCGCGAATTCGAAACGCCGGTCGTGTTCGCCGAGCACGGCAAATATCCGGCGATCGCCGATGTCGCCAGCGATTTCGTCTACGCGCGGCTGCAGAAGGGCAATGACGAGATCAAGACCTGCTATCCGCTGAAGCAGCTTGACGCCTGGGCCAAGCGGTTCGAGGAATGGGCCGGCGGCGGCGATCCGGACGACCTACCGCATGTCGAGAAGACAAAACCGAAGAAGATGCCGCGCGACGTGTTCGCCTATGTGATCCACGAGGGCAAGGTGCGCGCGCCGGCCGGCGCGATGGAGTTGATCGAGCGCGTGAAGTGATCGGGACGCCGGATGGCCAGGAAACTCTTCACGATCGGCTACGAGCAGACACCGCCCAAGGCGGTGCTCGATGAGCTCGAGCAGGCCGGCGTGAAGCTTCTGGTCGATGTCCGTGCCGTGACGTCATCCCGCCGGCCAGGCTTTTCCAAGAATCAGCTTGCGGCAGGGCTCGACGAGCGCGGCATCGCCTATGTCCATCTCGCGGCGCTCGGCACCCCGAAGGAGGGGCGGCTCGCCGCGCGCAGCGGCCAGCATGAGCTGCTCCGCACGATCTATGGACAGCACCTGAAAACGTCGCAGGCGAAAGAACAGCTCGACGAATTGTCGTCGCTGGTGAAAAAGGCGGGACCGGTGTGCCTCATGTGCTACGAGCGTGACCACACGCATTGCCACCGCCAGATGATTGCCGAGATCATCGAGGACCGCGACGGCGTGAAGGTGGAGAATCTGGTCGCGCCGCAGGTATAGGTCCGTAGCCCGGGTGGAGCGAAGCGTAACCCGGGTATCTGCATCCGCATCGCGAGCGGCCCCGGGTTGCGCTTCGCTCCACCCGGGCTACAAGACTTCCTGTCATTCCGGGGCGCGCGTAGCGCGAGCCCGGAATCCATCGAGCCACGGGTGCAGGTGGATAAATGGATTCCGGGCCTGCGCCTTCGGCGCATCCCGGAATGACAGGGGAGCGTGGATTACCCCTCCAGCCACAATCTCCCCTCCATCATCTTCACGCAGCCGCCGCCGACATGCACGGACGCGACAGTGCCACCCTGTTTGCGGACGCGGGTGAGCAGGAGGCTCGGCCGGCCCATGTCGACGCCCTGGCCGATGCGCAGCCTCAATTCGCCGTCGCGCACCTCGTCGAGATCGGCAAGGAATGCGGCGGCGGCCGCCGTGGCGCTGCCGGTCGCGGGATCCTCCGAGAGGGCACTCGAGCCCGGATGGAACATGCGCGCCTGCAGGTCGAGCGGCTGCTCGGCTGCGGGCACGTCGCGGGTGTAGAAATAGACCGCATCCGAACCGTCGCACGGAAACGTCCGCGCGAAGGCCACGGCATCGGGTCGTGCCCGTTTCAGCGCGTCGCGCGAGGCGAGCTCGACCATCAGGAACGGCAGGCCGACCGAAACGATCTGCGGCAGATGCCGGTCCGTCTTCACGTCACTCGCCAACAGCGACAAGCAGGCCGCGGCCTGTTCGGTGCCGACGTGGGACAGCCGCTGCAGCGGCTGCGGCGCGGTGAGCTCGGCGCCCGTGACCCTGCCCTGCTCGGTCAGGATCTCGACCGGCACGAGCCCGGCCTTCTCCTCAAATCTCAGCCGCACCGGCGGCTTTTGCGCGAGCGTCGCCAGCACGAAGGCGGTGCCGACATTGGGATGACCGGCGAAGGGGATTTCCGAGCGCACGGTGAAGATGCGGACCTGCGCATCGTTCGCACTGTCCTGCGGCGGCAGCACGAACGTCGTCTCGGAATAGTTGAACTCGGTCGCGATCGCCTGCATCTGCGCGGTCGAGAGCCCGCCCGCCTCGAGCACCACGGCGAGCGGATTGCCGCCGAACGCGCGATCGGTGAAGACATCAACGGTGACGTAGCGACGCTGCATGAAATCCTCCTATCCCAGTTGCCACACCGCAACCGGCTTCTCGTAACCGCGGATCGGCACCTCACCGCGCGGCACCGCATCGTGCGCCGCCTCGCCGAGCGCCTCGCGTACTTCGGACGAGATCAGGAACTGCGAGTTCAGCTCCTTGTTGAGCGCCTCCAGCCGCGCCGCAAAATTCACGGTGTCGCCGATCACCGTATATTCCTTGCGCCTGGGTGAGCCGATACTGCCGGCGACGACCTCGCCGATATGGATGGCGATGCCGATGCGCAGCGGCCAGCTCGTGGTCTTGTTGGTGTGCTCATTGGCGATCAGCATCTCGCGCGCCGCAGCCACCGCCTGATACGCGGCGTCGTCGGCTTCAAGCGGCGCGCCGAACAGCGCGAGGAAGCCGTCGCCCAGAAACTTGTTCACGATGCCGCCATGGCGGTCGAGGATATCGACCAGCACGGCAAAGGCGCCGTCGAGCCGGTCGACCACCTCCTGCGGCGAGCGCGTCCGCGCGCCCGCGGTGAAACTGCGGAAATCGACGAACATCACAGCGACGCGGCGGATATCGCTGTCGGTCGACGCGCCCTCCGTCATCAGCCGCTCGACAACCTGCGGCGAGACGTGCTGGCCGAACAGATCGGTGATGCGGTCGCGCGCGGTGGCAGCCGCGATGCTGGCCGCAAACTGCCGCCGCAACTGGACGCCGACCGCGCCCGCAAGCATGCCGCAGATCAGCACGATGAAGCTGCGCGCCGCATGATAATAAAGGTTCGGCTCCGGATCGGTGCCGCCGTTCGGATGAAAGAACATCGCCAGATAGAATAGCTGTGCCGCGGCAACGAACCCGGTGAAGGTCGAGAGCCAGAAATCCAGCCGCAGTGTCGAGAGGATGATGAAGATGAAATAGAGGAACGGTGCCGCGAATCCGAGCGCAGCGACCGATCCCATGCTCTGGATATGCAACGCCAGCGCGACCGTCGGTAACGAGGTCTCGATCAGCGCGCCGATGTAGCGCCGCACCACGGGCAGGTCGCGACCGTTCCGCATATGTCGGGTGATCGCGCCATGCACCCACAATTCGAACAGGATAAACGGCAAGGTGATGTAAAAGATAAATGATACCCTGAGATTGCCGTGCCAGACACGGCTTACGGCCTCGGGCGCAAGGAAGTCGATGCCCAACCCGATGAGGGCAAGCAGCACCGCTGTCCCGATCAGCGCCTTGATCCGGAGCAGCTCGGTCGTCATCACCTCGTGCATCAGCGCCTGGTGGAAATCGGCGGATACCGCCGAAGCCTGCCCGTCTGTCTTCCTGCCCCAGAATCCGGCCATGCCCTTGCCCTGGAATGACGCCGATTAATCGGGCTGAATATAGCCTCAATCGAGCGTGCGACGGAAGCGTGTCACGGCGATCGTCATCGCCACCAGCATCAGTACAATCAGTGCAATCGTGTCGTATTGCAGGTTGGCGAGGCCGGCGCCCTTCAGCATGATGGCGCGGACGATGCGGACGTAATGGGTCAGCGGCAGGCCCTCGCCGAGATATTGTGCCCATAGCGGCATGCCCGCGAACGGAAACATGAAGCCGGAGAGCAGGATGCTCGGCAGGAAGAACATCATCGAGAGCTGCATCGCCTGCAACTGGTTCTGCACGATGGTGGAGAACGTATAGCCGATCGACAGATTGGTGGTGATGAACAGCGTGGTCAGCGCAGCCAAGAGCAGCACGCTGCCGAGGATCGGCACGCCGAACAGGAGCGCACCAATGCCGACGATCAGCGAGGCCTGCACGAAGCCGACAATGACATAAGGGATGATCTTGCCGAACATCACCTCAACCGGCTTGATCGGCATCGACAACAGGCTCTCCATCGTGCCGCGCTCGATCTCGCGCGTCACCGACAGCGCGGTGAAAATCAGCATGGTCATGGTCAGGATGGTACCGACCAGGCCGGGCACGATGTTGAGCCGCGACTCGGCGGCCGGGTTGTAGCGGGCGTGCGTCCTGATCTCGAACGGCATGTCCGGGGGATCGCCGACGTGCAGATCGTGCTCCAGCGCGGTCTGCACCAGGGCGCCGAGAGCGCCGAGCGCCGCGCTTGACGCGATCGGATCGGTCGCGTCGGCCGCGACCAGCAGCGCCGGCTTGTCGCCGCGCCGCACCGCGCGCTCGAAGCCGCGCGGGATCTCGACGCCGAACAGCACCTTGCCGGATTTCAGGAGGTCGTCGAACTCGGCGACATCGTGCACCTCGCGGGTGAAGCGGAAATAGGCGGTGTTCTCCATCGCCTTGAGGATCGAACGCCCGAGATCGCTGTCCTCCTGGATCAGCACCGCCGTCGGCAGATGGCGCGGCGTGGTGTTGATGGCGTAGCCGAACAGCAGAAGCTGCATCACCGGGATCATCACGATCATGGCGAAGGAGACGCGGTCGCGGCGAAGCTGGATGAATTCCTTCACCAGCATCGCATAGCTGCGCCGCCAGAAGCCGAAGGCCGGCTCCCTTGCCTCGACCATAGGATGGACTGCGTCGATCGCGCTCATTGGAAATTATCCCTGGAAATTATCCTTGGAACGCCCCATGAGATCGATGAAGACGTCTTCGAGCGACGGCTCGCTGTCCTGCCAGTGCCAGCGCGGATCGTCGCGATAGGATGCAACGGTCGCGTCCAGCGCCGCCTTGTCGCGGCCGGACACATGCAGGCTGGTGCCGAACGGCGCCACCATGTCGATGCCGCCCTTGCCGGCGAGCTCGGCGGTGAGGTCGTTGAGATCGTCGCCGGTCACCGTATAGGTCGAGAGCGCCGAGCCCGCGATCACCTCTTCCACCGTCCCATGCGCCAGGAGATGGCCATAGGCGATGTAAGCGATCTCATGGCAGCGCTCGGCCTCGTCCATGTAGTGCGTGGAGACCAGCACGGTCAAGCCGTCGGCGGCGAGCGCGTGGATCTCGTTCCAGAAATCGCGCCGCGCCTTGGGGTCGACGCCGGCGGTCGGCTCGTCCAGCAGCAGAAGTCTCGGATTGGGCAGCGTACAGGCCCCGAGCGCAAGCCGCTGCTTCCAGCCGCCGGAGAGATTGCCGGCAAGCTGCTCCTCGCGGCCCTTCAGCCCGATGCGCGCGATCATCTCGCGCGCCGCACTCCGTGCGTCAGGAAGGCCGTAGAGCCGCGCGACGAATTCCAGATTCTCGCGCACCGAGAGATCCTGGTACAGGCTGAAGCGCTGGGTCATGTAGCCGACCAGGCGCTTGATGCGGTCGGCATCGCGGCGGATATCGTAGCCGAGGCAGGTGCCGTTGCCGCTGTCGGGCGTGAGAAGTCCGCAGAGCATGCGGATGGTCGTGGTCTTGCCGCTGCCGTTCGGCCCGAGGAAGCCGTAGATCGTGCCGCGCCTGACCTGCATCGACAGATCATGCACGACCTCGCGGCCGCCGAACGATTTGGTCAGGCCATGGACATCGATGGCGATGTCGGGCGTATGGTTTGCAACCGTGCTCATCGCCGATCCGCCACCGGCGTCTTCGGATTGAGATAGACGCTGATCGGCTGTCCGACGCGCAAGGCATCGGGCCGGCTCGGCCGCGCCTGGATCAGGTAGACCAGCTTGTTGCGCTCATCGAGGCTATAGATCACGGGCGGCGTGTATTCCGCCGTGGTCGCGATGAAATAGATCTTCGCCGTGAGATCGGCGGCGCAATTGTCGCAGACGACGCGCACCTGGTCGCCGATCGAAAGCTTCGGCAGTTCAGCCTCAGGCACGAAGAAGCGCAGCTTCATGTTGCCGGGCGGCATGATCGAGAGCACCGGCCGCTGCGCCGCCACCATCTCGCCCTCGCGGAAATAGATCTGCTGGATGGTGCCGGCGACCGGCGCAAAGCCCTTGCGCCGCGCCAGCCGCGTCTCCGACGTGTTGACCTTGGCCTCGGCCACGCGCAGCGCCGAGACCGCGGCGTCAAGATTGGCCTGCGTGCCGGCGCCGGTTCCTCTCAGCGAAGCCGCGCGGTCATAGGTCTGCTGCGCATTGGCAAGCGTGGCCTTGTTCTGATTGAGATCGGCCTGCTGCAGGTCGTCGTCGACAGAGTAAAGAAGGTCGCCGACCTTCACCTCGTCGCCTTCGCGCACGTTGAGCTTCACCACGCGGCCGGCTTCATCCGGGCTGACGAAGATCATGTCGGCCTCGACCCAGCCCTGGAAGCCGGGATCGCGGCGCTCCTGGCAACCGGCCAGTGCCGCCGCCAGCGCCACCATCGCCAGTATCTTCACCAGACGCGACGAAGTCATGTCGTCCTCCGCTCGCCGAAGATCAGGTCGAGATGAACACGAAACATCTCGATCGCATCCAGTGGCGAATGCCGGCTGAACATGCTCTGCCAGATCACCGCGATCAGGGCCGGCGCGATCATGATCTGCGGGTAGCGCGCCAATTCCTTGTTGCGGATCTCGCCGCGCGTGATCCCAAGCTCGATCAGGGCGCGCATGCCGGCCATCCCGCGCGAGACCACTTCACGGAAATAGAAATCGGCAATCTCCGGAAAGCGCGGGCCTTCGCTGACGATCAGGCGCACGATGTCGCCGCGCGACGTGGAAGCGACCTCCCGGATAAACATTTGCGCAAAGCCCTCCACCGCCTCGCGCACTGATCCATGCAGCGGCGCCGGCGATGCCATGCGGTCGATCAGCGGCACCAGCGCAGTGCGGATCAATTCCTCGAACATCGATTCCTTGTCCTTGAAATGCAGGTAGATCGTGCCCTTGGCGACGCCGGCACGTTTCGCGATATCGTCGAGCCGGGTCGCGGCAAAGCCGCGCGCGACGAACTCTTCCATCGCCGCCTCCACGATCGCGGCCCGCCGCTCCGCTGCGCGCTCGGCACGGTTAGCCCCGCCGCCTGCGATCTTCGGCGAGACCACTTTTGACACTTTGGCGCGCGCCGCCGTGCTGGCGGGTCGGCAGGCCTTGGATGGAATGGATGGTTCGGGGCACTGTTTCATGATCAGATCATGACTGACTGGTCAGTCATTGTCAAGATAAGCTTTCGGTCCGTAGCCCGGGTGGAGCGGAACGCGTAACCCGGGGAAATCTGTATCCCGTATTGCCTCACCTGAGGATGTTACTTTCGCTTGACGGATGTAGCGCCGACTGTCGGCCGGTCCGAGGTTGCGTCA